>JBEKBU010000008.1:0-36165 GCA_050015235.1 Methylomonas sp.
ACGCCGGCTTCGCCGGCAATGGCGCGCGCCAGCAAGGTTTTACCGGTGCCGGGCGGGCCGACCATCAGGACGCCGCGCGGGATTTTGCCGCCCAGGACTTCGTATTTGGAAGGTTCTTTCAGAAAGTCCACCATTTCCACGACGTCCTGTTTGGCTTCCTCGACGCCGGCGACATCGCTGAAGCGCACTTTCACCTGATCTTCGGCCATCAGTTTGGCGCGGCTTTTGCCGAAACCGTTCTGGCCGCCGCCGCCGCCGAGCATTTGCTGCTTGCGCATAAAGTAAACCAATATCGCAATCAGCAATAAGGTCGGCGCCCAGGAAATAATGATCGACATCAAGGTAGACTGTTGTTGCGGCCTTTCCACCTTGATTTTGACGCCATATTCGAGAAGCTCGTCTATCATGCGGGAGTCATTGGGGTTGTAAGTCGAAAAGCGGGCGCCGTTTTCGCGGCGGCCATCGACATAATTACCGTCGATCACAACTTCGGTCACGGCTTTATTACGCACGTCGGTAATAAAATCCGAATAGGATATTTCGTAGTGCGGATCGTAACTCGGCATACTGCGTGAAAACAGGCTATATACTCCGATAACAACGGCTAGAATAATAGCCAGGATGATGAAGAGTTTTTTCATGACAGAGCCTCCTACGGGACTTTGCGGTTCAAGAACGGCGGTTTTGCGCGGCTCATCCGCAATTATAGTTTTCGGCGTTTTATGCGCAACGCTCTTAAAATGGATTTGTGATGAGTATACCGTATAGATTTTGCCGATTGAATAAAGTTTTAACCGGCTTAAATTTCCCCGCATCTTTGCGCCGAACTTATTTCCTACCGGACGTCTTTGCTCAGGCCATGCCGTGCATGGGAGGGATAGAAAATCAGTCGCCGCCCCCGCCGCATCCGCCGCCGCAGCCGCCGTCTCCGGAAAAGATACCGTCGCCGCCGTCTAGCCAATCGCCGAATCCGTCCAGACTGCCATCGAAATCGGCGCTGGAAAAATCCGTGCCGCAATAAGGAGTTTTACCATCATCATCGTCACGCCGTACGCCGCGGCAATCGGGTAGGTAGAAAAAACCGTCGTTTATTTTCAGTTTATTGTCGATGGCGAACAACAAAGGCAGACGGCTGGGTTTGCGGGGATCGATATTTTCTTCACGGCAGCTAAGCCACCAAATCCGCCTTAAACCGGCGTTGTTTTGCCGGTTTTGGCTTAGCGCCGCGGCAGGTATATGATGGAGAAACCCGCCGAAGGCTTTGCTGCAAAATATTTCATAGTGCTGGGTATACAAAATAAATGCGTGCCAAAGTTCGTCGGTAACTTGCGACGGCATGGAGACAAAGCGGCGGTTGCCCTGCAAATAAGCAAGAAAAAAATGCCGTAAAGCCTGCCCGACCAGCTGGCAATCTTTCAACGATAATTCCGGCCGTTGCTTGCGGATTTTTTCATAAAGCCCCGGCGGAAAACCGTAGGTGCGGATATAGTCGGCGCGAATGCCGCGCCGCCGGCGTCGCCACATAACAATTAATAGTGCAAGCAAAGTGATAATGATGGCGATGGCTGCTATTTTCATTGAATTTCACGAAGTCAGTATTTGACAAATTGTATATTCTCTTTCAGGATATGCCGGATTTATGTATTAATAGTTGTCATTATTCAGCGAATTTTAAGGTAGCGTCAGCTACCCGGTTTTGACGCCGGAGCGCCAAATCGGTAGGGCGGGTTGTAACCCGCCATGGCCGCTGGATCAAATAACGGCTTGGCGGGTTACAACCCGCCCTACACAGATTGGCTTTAGCTTTCGCCCGGCCTCCATGCCGGGCTAACCCCCGTCAGGCGCTCCGGCGCCAAAACCCGGGCGATCGGCTATCGGTAAGCTTTAAATATACATCAAGCGAATATTTCGTTGAAGTATTGATTCGATGGGTTTCGGCTATCGCCTTTACCCCGTCGTGCGTAATCTATGCGTTTAATTGAATAACGATAGTCATAAATAACCGTCGTAATAACGACACGTTGGAATAAGCCTAAAACCGGAAAGTTATAAAACATGGCATTGTACGTTTATAAATTTGGCGGCACTTCGGTCGGCACGCCCGAACGCATTAAAGCGGTGGCCGAAAGAGTTAAAAAAGCCCATGCCGCCGGCGACCGGATTGTGGTTGTGGTCTCGGCGATGAGCGGCGAGACTAACCGATTGGTCGCGTTGGCCAAACAAATGCAGGAACAGCCGACAGACCGGGAAATGGATGTTTTATTATCCACCGGCGAGCAAGTCACGATTTCGCTGTTATGCATGGCCTTGCATAATCTCGGCTGTGACGCCTGTTCCTATACCGGCGCGCAAGTCAGAATTTTAACCGACAGCAGTCATACCAAGGCGCGCATACGCGAGATCGACGTCAAGAAAATGCGCGAGGATTTGAATGCCGGTAAAATAGTCGTGGTGGCCGGTTTTCAGGGTGTGGACGAACAAGGCAATATCACCACCCTCGGCCGGGGCGGCTCCGACACGACGGCCGTCGCTCTGGCGGCGGCGCTGAAGGCTAACGAGTGTCTGATTTACACCGATGTCGACGGCGTTTATACCACCGATCCGCGCGTTGTGCCGAAAGCCCGGCGTCTGGATAAGATAACTTTTGAAGAAATGCTGGAAATGGCCAGTCTGGGGTCAAAAGTCTTGCAGATTCGCTCCGTTGAATTTGCCGGAAAATATAATGTTGCACTGCGGGTATTGTCTTCGTTTTCGGAAGGCGACGGCACCCTTATCACCTACGAGGAATCAGAAATGGAAAGAGCTTTAATTTCAGGCATAGCATTTAACCGGGACGAAGCGAAACTGACGCTGACCGGCGTGCCTGATTTGCCGGGCGTAGCTTCCAAAATCCTGGGCCCGGTAGCGGCGGACAATATAGAAGTGGATATGATCGTGCAAAATGTCGGCGAACATGGCGCGACCGATTTTACCTTTACAGTGAACCGCAACGATTTTCCGCGCGCTAAAACCATTTTAGACGGATTATGCCTGGATTTGGGCGGCAAACAAGTCAGCGGCGACAACAGCATCGTGAAAGTATCCATAGTCGGCGTCGGCATGCGTTCGCATGCCGGCATCGCCAGCACCATGTTTAAGGTCTTGGCGGATGAAGGCATCAATATCCAAATGATTTCCACGTCGGAAATCAAGATTTCCGTGGTTATCGACGAAAAATATCTGGAATTGGCGGTGCGTTCGCTGCACCATGCTTTTGGTCTGGATAAAGAATAATATAATCGTTCGGCTTATTGTTCAAAATGTCAGGGACGGGGTATATACTCCGTCCCGCACTAATCCGCCAGCCGCCGTAATTCCGATTCAATCTCCTGCCCCAGCCGGCCCAGGCAGATACTCTGCGCCTGGACGATGTCCTCGGCCTGGTCGCGGGCGGCTTGTTCGCAAGCAAACTGGCGGCTGACCAAGGTCTGCTCCCGATGGTTGATTCGCCATTGCGCTTGCAGGCGGCTGGATTTATCGGCCGTTTGATGAAACTGGAAGATATCGATGCTGATTTGATAATCGATTAATTGCCGTTGCGGCCACGGATAACGCAGCACTTGCTCGGCAGGCAGCCGGTTCGCCAGGAACTGCGCCAAAGCGCGGCCGATATTGTCGCCGAGTTGTTCGGCCCAGCGGTCATGTTCATCCAGCCGGTACCGGTTTTCACTTTCCGCGATGACGATTTGCGGACGGTTCAGATAATCCGGCAAGTGTATCGGGCCAAGGCCTACCAGCAGTTTCGGGTTGAAATCCCGGCCGCCGTCCGTCGCCGCCACGGTTTCGGCATTGAGCATATAAAGCCGGGTAGGAGGGGCGCTGCTGCACGCGGCTAGCGGCAGGGCAAGTAAAAACGCCCGGACAATCAAATAGGCGGAGCATCGGGTTAAAAGTTTATTTTCCATAAATAATTGCATCGGGTTGCCGTTCAAGTGATTCGGATAAATCTTTCATGGCGCGGGATGCGTCACGCATTTCTTTCAGGGTTTGGCCTAATAGCGAATCGGGGTCTGCCAGCGTTTCCACGGCATTCAGGGTATGTTGCGAATCTTGCAGCGTTTTAGTGGCCGTGTCCAGGCTTTCATGCGCGGCTTGCAGCACCGGCAATAATTGCTTGTTAAAATTCTTAAGGCTCTCGCGGGTTTCGCTAACGGTAATATTGGCGTTTTTGAGCAAGGGGCCGGTCTGAGCGTTTAAAGTATTGATTAATTGCTGGCTTTCCTGCAAGGATTTTGATAAAGCCTGCAAGGAGTTTTTCATTTCCTGCGATTTCAGCAAATTACGGGTTTCCTGCAACGTTTCGGACAAATCCTTGACCATTTGCTCCAGCGGCAATTGGCGTATTTTTTTAAAAACTTCGTCGGCGGTATTTCTAATTTAATCCACGGTGGTGGGAACGCTGGGCAATTCGGGCAAGTCTTCGTACTCTATGTTGAGCGGATTAACCTGTTTATCGTGATAAAAATCCAGGTCGACGTAAAGCAGGCCGGTTAATAGGCTTTGCGTTTCCAGCCGGGCTTTCAGCCCCAAATCGATTAAGCGTTGCTTATCTTCTTGTTGTTGCGCTTCGGAATGCGGCGAGGATTTGCGGCCTGAAAAATCGCGTAGCAGCGCCGGTTCAATTTCAATGACCACGGGTTTGAAAATACGCCCGGTGGCGGCGTCCATTACCAGGGAAATTTCCGCGACATTACCGATCTGTACGCCCTGCAATTTAACCGGCGCGCCGATGTTCAACCCGTTTAACGCGGAATCGAAAAAAATGACAAAACGTTTTTTGTGTTTAAAAAAATCGCCGCCGCCGAATATTAGCACACCGGTCGTCAATAACACTAGCGCGCCCAGCAGGAATGCGCCTATGGCAAGCGGATTGGCCTGTTTGCTCACTGATTACTCCGGGTTAGATAAAGAAACATTTTGGCCGCGGGTTAAAAACGTATGTACTTTGGCGAGCTTGCAGGCGCTCAGCAATTGTTGCGGCGGGCCTGAAGCCAGCATGGTTTTGGTTTCGGCGTCCAAAAATACCGAATTAGTTCCAATCGCGAAAATACTGGCTAATTCATGGGTAACCACAACGATGGTGGTCGACAGGCTTTCGCATAAACTCAGCAGTAAATCGTCTAATAGTTTAGCACTGATCGGATCGAGTCCGGCGGAAGGTTCGTCGCAAAACAGAATTTCCGGATCCAAGGCCATCGCCCGCGCCAGGCCGGCGCGTTTTTGCATGCCGCCGCTGATTTCAGCCGGATAATAATCCGCAAAACCGGCCAAACCGACCAGCGCCAGTTTGTAATGGACAATTTCATTGATTTTTTGGGCTGGCAAACCGGTGGCGGTGCTGATCGGTAAAGCGACGTTTTCCGCCAAAGTCATGGAGCTTAATAACGCGCCGCTTTGAAACAACACGCCGGTTTGCCGCAAAATGCGGCGCTGCGTCTCCGTATCGGCTTGCCAGAGGGCTTGCCCGCCATAATAAACATCGCCGCGCAGGGGGCGCTGCAAGCCTATCATATGCCGCAGCAGCGTGCTTTTGCCGCAGCCGCTGCCGCCCATGATAATAAAAATATCGCCGCGGTTAACGGTGAAATTGAGATCACGTTGAATAACGGTGTCTCCGTAAGCCATGCTGAGATCGTTAACCGACAATAAGGCGGACATTTATATACCCAGGCGGTTGCAGATGATGGTCATGATAGAGTCGGCCACGACTATCAATACTATGCTGGTAACCACCGCCGAAGTGGCGGCGTCGCCGACCGCGGAGGCGCTACGCCCGCATTGCATGCCGCGCAGGCAGCCGGAAAAAGCGATCAGAACGCCGAACACCGAGCTTTTTACAAAGCCGACGGCAAAATCTTTAAATTGCACGGCTTTGACGGTTCTATCCAGATACTCGGTGAGCGAAACATCGAAAAGATTCACGGTAACCAGCCCGCCGCCGATGATGCCCATTAGATCGGCGTACAGGCACAACAGCGGCATGATGCAGATCAGCGCCAGCAGGCGCGGCAGCACCAAAAAAGCCAAGGGCTCCAGATCCATGGTTTTCAAGGCGTCGATTTCGTTGTTGACATGCATCGTTCCCAATTGCGCCGCATAGGCGGCGCCGGTGCGGCCGGCCATGATAATCGCCGTCATCAATCCGCCCATTTCCCGCGTCATGCCCAGGCTGACCAGGTTAGCAATATAAATTTGCGCGCCGAATAAGGACAGCTCCAAGGCGCCGACAAAAGCCAAAATCAAGCCCACCAGCAGGCTGATCAAGGAAACTATCGGTAAGGCCGCCGGGCCGCATTCCTGTATGTATAACAACACATCCTGGCGCCGGAAACAGCTCCGGCCCCGCAAGCTCGACCGGCTGCTGATGAACAGTTCGCCTAAGAATATCAGCATTTGTTGCGCCTCGGCAACCGCTTGCCGCCAGGCCGCCGCCAGGCTTTCCCGCCAGGCGCCGGCGGCGGGCGGCGGGGCGGTTTCGTCGCTAACCGGGGTGGCGTATACCAGCGTCAGCAGGCGTTGCACGGCGGCGGGCAGCGTGGCTAGTTCGGTAACGATCCCGCCGCGCTTGGCGCAATCCAGGATTTTAATCAGTTCGGTGAGCAACAGGCTATCCCAGCGCTCCAGTCCGGCGGTAATGAATTGTATCCGGCGTATGCCCAGGCCGGCCCCGATTTGCCGCATGACAGCGTCGGTAGCCGGTAAATCGGCCGCTAATAACCAATCGCCGCTCAGGCTGACGATCAGCGTGTTTTGGTCGAGAGAGGCGGTAATCGAGCAGGGTTTATAGTTTGTGTCCGGCATGGAATATAGTAGCGGGAAAAATTAAAATTCTTCATAATTAATAACGCGGATAATACGGCTTTTTTCGTCAACTTAGGTATTTTAACTTTCGATGATGGGATTTCGTCAATGCAAAATAAAATTACCCGGAGCCGCGTTTAACTCGGCTATTCAAACTTAAAGCTTTTTAAAATCACGAATTTATTATTGCCGGCCACTATTTCGCAATTGCCGAATAATTTTTTCAGCCTATTATAATAATCCAAATGCCGGTTGCCGATAACGCGCAATTCGCCGCCGGGGCGCAGCACCCGAAAAGATTGTTTGAACATTTGTCCGGCTATGGCGCCGCCGACGACATGCTGCTGATGAAACGGCGGGTTGCAGACTATGCAATCGGCGCTGTGCGGCGGAAAACCGGTCAGGCAGTCGTCCGCGCGGAAATCGGCGGCGCGGTCTTGGCCGAAAGCCGCTTCGAAGTTCATTCTGGCCGAAGCGACGGCCATATAGGACTCGTCGGCAAAGTAAATTTTGGCGTCGGGGCGCCGTGCGGACATGCTTAAGCCGATAACGCCGTTGCCGCAGCCTAAATCGATGATGTCGCGGTAGCCGGGATCAGTGGGTAAATGCTGCAATAAAAAGCGGGCGCCGATATCCAGGCTTTCCCGGGAAAATACATTGGCGTGGCCCCAAAGCCGGAACGGCGTGTTTTCCAGCGCGTAGCTGGTCGGGTAAGGATTGTCCGGCAACTTGATCGCCGCGTCCGGCGTTACGAAAATCAGCCGCGCTTTTTTTACGGCCGGGGCGGCCGCGCATGCTCCGAGCATGTTCGCCAGCAGTTTCCGGATTGAAGGCGGCATGTGTTTAACCATGGCGGCGGCGGCGATTTTAGCGCCGGGCTTCAGTAACGGTTGCAGTTTATAAAGCTGGTCTTCGAGCAGCGCCAGCGTTTTCGGTATTTTGATCAGCAAATAATCGATTTCGCCGTCAGGCGCGGATAGACTGTCGCATAATTTCACCCGGTCTTCCGCCAGCGCGTTGGCGCGCAGATTGTAGCGGGTAGCTAAATGCGCCACATAAGAGTCGGAAATCGCCGTTGGCCGGTAAGCATTTAACGCAACGGCCAAGGCGCCGAAACTGTCGTTTAACACGACGATATGCGGATCGGCGGGAAATTTCCCGGCGCCGAGATAATTCAACAAATACTCGTCGGCCGCATCCCAGGCTCTAAGCAATTCCTGGTTGCGGAGCGGGTAACGCCTGATTTGGAATTCGCCTTGAGGCGAAGTTAACAGAGTGTCCATGCTTTAGATCGACGCGAATTAATTCCCATTTTACCGGTATTGAAAATAACAAGAGAACTAAGCGCTATTTAATAATGAATTATTGTGAAATATGTGAGGTTTTTAACAAGTATTTTAGTAACAGCATAACAGAAATTTTATTTGACTTTTTGGTGATTATTTAATATATTTAATATACCCTAAACGGATTTTTTGCTCTACGTTAAGAAGATAGATGGGCTTGACGCATGCGGTGATGGAATGTTACAGCTAAGTGTATGAAAACTAAATTTTGTTTCAGTATTGGTCAGGGACGCGCGGATTGATGGTTAGGCGTTGCCGGCGCGAGGTTTAAGCGAAGCGGCGCGTTTTTTGCCGTGGGGATACAAGACGGCGCATCAATTCGATGGTTGAAATTTATCGGGAAAATTTAGGTATTGTCTATTGGTACAATAGACTGTTTTTAGGTAAGTTATTAACATAAGAACCGCGATGCAATAGGGTCGGCTTTGGCCTTTCAAGCAACATGGACGTGTTTCGGATATATCGAGTTGAATGTAACCGTTCGGATTTGTGGTTTGTGCTATTCGGTTATACGGCGTGAAATTCGCCATGAAAAAATGTTGATGTATTGGTTCGATGGTGACGGGCGAATTGTTACGTACGCTTAAGCCAAACAGAGTACATATTTTAATGTTGTTTAATCTTTTTAACTTTAGGAGTTTGACTTATGACTATAAAAAAATCGACTTTATTGGCTAGCGCTATCGCTCTAGCCTCCGCGGTTTACCTTCCGAGCGCGGCTGCCGTATCCAGCGATACCTTCACGGCTAACGTGACTAACGGAACTGAAACTTTTTACTTCGGCGTCGGTTCAGGCCCTACGCTCGAAGACGGCAGCGGTAACACCGTTAATGCATGGTTGGATACGCTTAGCACCGGCGCTTCTTACGCCATCACTATTGATGTCGTTTATCCTGGCCCCTCGGCCGCCGAGACTTTCGACGTCAGTTTGGAAAGCACTTCTTTCACGGGCGATGTCGTTACCTTTAACGGAAATCCTGTAACAAGTGTGCCTGTCGGCGATTTTAACGTATTTCCTTCAAGCGCTGTGCTTGGCAGCTCAGGCACGTATCCTATCGTAATTTCCGGCACCCTAAATAATCCTCAAACCGGCGTGAGCGGTCTTATTTCGATAACCCCAACATCAGGAACCCCTATAAGCGGCGTTCCGGAGCCTGAGCAATGGGCAATGCTATTGTTGGGTCTGCCGGTTATTTCCTGGTTTGTCCGCCGTAAACAAGCGGCTTAAACATTTATATAGAAACTTTCAATATGCCTTTTAGTACAATAGCTTAATGTTGGGCAGCGTAGTATTTTAAAGGCCGATGTTGCGAGTTTTTAGTTGCATTGAAGTTATTTTTTCGATTAATTTTTAGGAGTTATTTATGTTTATGAAACAAAACCTGCTGGCGGTCGCCGCTGCTATGGCTATGGCGGCCTATCTGCCGACAGCTTCGGCTACTACATTTACCGACGCTTTCTCTTTAACCACCGGCGCTACCGGTTCTCTTGGCATTGATACAGGTGCGGTTGACGGCGGCGGCAATACAATCGATCATGAATTTACCAATGTAGTTACAGCTGGTCAAGCGTTTGATATTACTATCAATTACACTGCCGCATCCACTGGTATTTCGGCCGCGGGCGATACATATGATTTAACATTTGAAAACACTGCTTTTACTATCACTTCCATAAGCGATAATTTGGGCGATACAATAATTCCATCTACTGGCGGTGGTTTTAATAATTATCTAGGCATTGCTTCGTTGAACCCAGGGCAAACCTTGACTATTACCGTACAAGGAACCGCGAACATTCTATCTGGTATAGGCGGCAACGAAGTTGTTTCCGTGACGCCCACCACCGCTGTTCCCGAAGCCGATCTATGGGCTATGTTCCTGTTGGGCCTGCCTTTGGTTTCCTGGATGGTTCGCCGTAAACAAGCGATCTAAACAGCATCCGCTTCATGCGCTGGGATGCGCCGATAATATTAGGGGCTGCCCGAATTGCGGGCGGCTCCTTTTTTTTGGATTGAGCTTTTTAAATTACAAAAAGCAAACAATATTTGTACGTCAAACTGCTTCCGTGCGGCGTTTTTTCTTTTGAATCTAATCATTATGTGAACCGTTTGGCGCCATATTAAATATAAAACGGCAAATGCGCACATTTTCGCGGTGTGGAAAATGTTATCTTTATACATGATCGGATTAAGCGGAAGCAGAGCGTTTATAGCGTGCATCCGGAGCCGGCGATTACGCAAACATAAATTTTAACAAGCATTAACGGAGAAGATAGAAAACACAAAGCCGTGAATTTTGGAAACTGCGAAATGTAATACAGAAATTCATATAGAGCTTATTTAAACTGAATATAAGTCCTTAATTAAGGCAAGTAATTTTTTTAATAACTGATCGGTTAGAAATTAAATTTTTCGAACCGAATACTTTGTCGAGCTGGATCGGTTGGTTTGCTCAACAATTTTACAACTTTAAGGTGACCGAAATGAAAACGTCTATTATAAAACCCACGGCGATAGCGGCAGCAATTGCGGCTATTTTTGCAAACTCCGTCTGTCATGCCGATAGCCAATCCATCGCCGAACGATTAAAAGTTCAGCCTGTCAGCGTATATCAAGCCATACACGGCCAGGCGCTGGCCGAAACGTTGGCCCAGTTCGCGCAGCGCTCCGGCATTACATTTAAAATCAATACCGATATCGGCCAAGATCGGCTCAGTCAATCCGTAGCGGCGGAGAACTGGAATGAAGCGGTAAAAGCGCTTTTAGCGAACTATAACTTCAGCATGATCCAGGATGGCGATATCATAAAAACCGTGATTGTCACCGGCCGTAAAAATGACGGGATGGATGCGCAGCCAATCGCGGCGGTTGCAAAACATGCGGCCCAGGTTGACGGCGTGATCGTTGTCGAACGCAAAATGGCCAAGCTGCCGGCAAAATATCAAGGTTTTCCGGCCGGTTCCGTGACGCCCGTGAAACTGCCGGTCGGCGCCATGATGAAAGTCGCGGATAAATCCACGGTGGGGCTGGATTTGCCGATGGGGCAATTTAATGTCGCTCATGATAATACCATCAATGAAGAAAACGGCAACAACATCTGGATAGGCCATTTAGCGGACGAAGGCTTGGGTTACCGGGTCTATTTATCGCAAGGAGCCGCCGGCGTCATGGGGATGGTAACCACTCCGGACGGTACCTATAACATCGAATCCGATCAGTCCGGCGCTACTTATCTGGTCGACACCGGCAAATTACAGCACGCTGGATTTCCAGGCGACGCCGTAGCGCCGACGGCGGCCTTGACGGCGGCGGCGGAAATTTCGGCTAACGCTACGGTAGCGCAGATCAATCAACTGCAGGCGGCGGCTACCGCCGCGCAAACGGCCTTAAACGCCGCCAATGCCCAAGTGGTGTCCGATCAGGCCGCTCTCAGCGCCGCGCAAAGCCAGTTGACGGCGGCGCAGTCAAATCTGGCCGCCGCGAACGCCCAATCCTCAGCGGCGTACAACGGCTTCCTTGCCGCGATTCAGGCCTATTTCAGCCATCCTTCCATGGCTTTGTTCTATCCGATTCTTACGGAAGAAACCGCCATGCAGACCGCCAAAACCGCGGTAGCCAATGCACAAACCGCCGAATTGAGCGCCAATAGCGCCTTCAATATCGCTAACAGTACGCTGGCTAAGGAAACCGCGACGGCGGCGACGGCTCAAGCGAATTACAATCAGGCGGAGGCCGCCCTG
This sequence comes from Methylomonas sp., assembly GCA_050015235.1. Taxonomy (GTDB): domain Bacteria; phylum Pseudomonadota; class Gammaproteobacteria; order Methylococcales; family Methylomonadaceae; genus Methylomonas. Next base: position 11,928 of record JBEKBU010000008.1, read on the forward strand.
GCCGCGGCCCAGGCCAGTACTACCCAATCCGCTTCAACCACCAGTCCGGCGGCTACCACCGGATCGGTTACCACCGGCTCGGCAGGCGCCTCAAACACCGTCACGCCTGTCGTGGATTTAATGGTCGTCTATACGACGGTCGCCTATACCCAGGCTTACGCGCTGCAACGCATCCAGTTACTGGTGGCGGCCAGCAATCAGGCTTATGTCGATTCCAGCATCAATATGACATTGCGGCTGGTGCATACCCAATCTACCTCGTATGTGGAGAATAACAGCAATGCCCAGGCGCTGAGCGATCTGGCCAATGGCGACGGCGCTTTTGCCGGCATCAGCCAGACGCGCGCCCAATACGGCGCCGATCTGGTGTTCCTGTTCCGGCCTTTGTACGCCGAAACAGCCGGTTCATGCGGCACCACGCTGTTGGGGTTCGCCGGCGGCCAATCCGGAAACCCGGCTTTAGGCTATGGCACAATCGGCGACGGCAACTCCGTGGACGAACCGGGTTATTATTGCGGATCGAACTCCTTCACGCATGAGATCGGCCATTCCTTGGGGTTAGTGCACGACAGGCCTAACGCCAATTCGCCGGGCGTCTTTCCATATGCGTATGCTTGGGGAATCAACGGTACGTTCGGCACTATCATGAGTTACGACCAACCCATGCTGATGTATTTCAGTACGCCGCTGTTGAATAACCAATGCGCCGGCCAGCCTTGCGGTTATGCGCAAAACAATCCGACGCAAAGCTCCGACCAAACCAGTTCGGTGAATTATACCGCGCCGATTGTGGCTAATTTTATGCCGGCCAAGACCGTAACGCCGGTATTGAACTAGCGGATTCGTTCGCATCGATGGCAAAAGGGGCTTAAAAGCCCCTTTTTTTGCTCATTTAACAACAAAAAATTGAACCGCGTCACGTTTTCTATATTTTACGTATAAAAAGTATGTATACTGGCGATTACTGTAAATTCGGCTTGTACGGGTTAGTAGCGGTTGACACTTTTGTGACCTACGTCATATAATCCGACCCGTCTAAGCTAGAAATAATTCTCAGTGTGTGAGATTTTGAATTGTAACATTGCGATCTTCACTTATAATTCTAAAAGTCCATCAGGCACATTTTTTAATCCTCGTACATGGAAATCGGCTATGTCTTCTAAATTTCTTAATGTTAAATTTGTAAAATCCAAGCGCGTGTTGACTATCGTCACCGCATTGATCAGCACGCCTCTAACCGCCGCGGTACATCCCGCCAACGATAAAATAAAAGTTCCTCCCACTCCAATTTATCAAGCCATACACGGTCAGCTTTTACAAGAGACCCTGGCGAATGTCGCGCAACGTTCGGGAATCGGTTTTAAAATCAATACCGATCTGGGAAATGACGTCGTCAGTCAATCGATAGCCGCCGATAATTGGAGTAGCGCCGTTAAAGCGTTGCTGGTGAATTATAATTACACTTTGATTCAGGATGGCGATACGCTGAAAACCGTGATCGTCACCGGCCGTAAAAATGGCGCCGGGCAGACGGATGCGCCGGTTATCGGACTGAATACATCCGTTAATGCCGAAGGCGTCATCGTCGTCGAACGCAAGCTGCAAACCCTACCGGACAAATATAAGGCTTATCCGGCCGGCGCGGTCACGCCGGTTAAATTACCGGTTAGCGCCATGCTGAATATTAAGGATAAATCAACCGTGGCTTTGAATTTACCCATGGGCCAGTTTAATGTGACGCACGATACTACCGTAAACGAAGCGAATGGAACGCAGACATGGGTCGGGCATCTGGCTGACGAAGGGGAAGGTTACCGCATGTACATGTCGCAGAGCGCGGCGGGCCCAATAATGGGCTGGATTACCACGCCGGACGGCAATTACGACATCCAATCCAACGCTAATGGTAATAACGTCTATATTGTTAATAACAATATGCTGCAACACGCCGGCTTTGAAGGCGATACCGTGGCGATGGATCTTATTGAAGCTTCTTCCAGCGTATCTTCGATTTCCCAACTGCAAGCGGCCGTAACGGAGGCGCAAACGGCTCTGAATACGGCTAACGCCCAGGTTACAGCGGATCAGACCGCGCTCAGCTCCGCCCAGTCGCAATTGAGCGCCGCCCAGGCCAATCTGGCGGCTGCTAACAGCCAATCCACGCAAGCGAACGCAGCTTTTATGCAGGATTTGACGGCCTATTTTTCTAGCCCCTCCATGGCTGCGTTCCAAGTCTTGATAGCGGCGGAAAACGCCATGAAGGCCGCCACCGCAGCGGTATCCGCGGATCAAAACGCAACCTTGGCGGCCAATTCCGCCTACGCCGCCGCCAACGCTAACCTAGCGGCGGCGACCGCCGCGGCCGCCACGGCGCTGGCGAATTATAACCAGGCCCAATCGGCGTTGACCGCCGCCGAAGCCGCGCAAACGCCGACCGTAACTCCGGTTGCGACGGTTGGAGCGTCAAATCCGAATCCGGGTACGACTACCCCGGTTGTCGATTTAATGGTGGTCTACACGACGGCTGCCTATACGCAAGCTTACGCGCTGCAACGCATCCAGTTACTGGTGACGGCCAGCAATCAAGCTTATGTCGATTCCGACATCAATATGACATTGCGGCTGGTGCATACCCAAGCTACCTCGTATGTGGAGAGCAACAGCAATTCCCAGGCGTTGAGCGATTTGGCCAATGGCGCGGGCGCTTTTGCCGGCATCAGCCAGACGCGCGCCCAATACGGCGCCGACGTAGTGTTCCTGTTCCGGCCTTTGTACGCCAAAACAGCCGGTTCATGCGGCACCACGCTGTTGGGGTTCGCCGGCGGCCAAGCCGGAAACCCGGCTATAGGCTATGGCACAATCGGCGACGGCAACTCCGTGGACGAACCGGGTTATTATTGCGGCTCGAATTCCTTCACGCATGAGATCGGCCATTCCTTGGGGTTAGTGCACGACAGGCCTAACGCCAATTCGCCGGGCGTCTTTCCATATGCGTATGCTTGGGGAGTCAACGGCGCGTTCGGCACCATCATGAGTTACGACCAACCCATGCTGATGTATTTCAGTACGCCGCTGCTGGCTACCCAATGCGCCGGCCAACCTTGCGGTTATGCGCAAAACAATCCGACGCAAAGCTCCGACCAAACCAGTTCGGTGAATTATACGGCGCCGATCGTGGCTAATTTTATGACGAATAAGTGGCCGTTAACAGTGCCTGTGCCAGCGTCGGCGATCCAATAATCCGCGACTATGGCTAGATGAACAGGGGGGGTGCTTACCCCCCTTTTTTATGCCGGTTACTTTGTTACCGCTTGTCCGCCGCCAAGCTTTAACCGCCGCCGCCTACGTGGTTATCGGGCTTAAAGTAACGAAATTTGGCATATCCGGATTGTTGCATCGAATTTAAGTATACATTGATAACCGGCTTCGGTATGCTAGTCGATTTGAAAAAATAAGCTCAGCAAAATCATGACCGAATATCAGCTCTTCGCCACTACGCCCAAAGCCATGGAAGATATCCTCGCGGCGGAAATAGCAGCGCTGGGCGGGCGCAATATTCAGAATAAACTGGCCGGCGTGGCCTTTCAGGGGGATCTGGAAACCGCTTACCGGGCCTGTCTGTGGCTGCGTACGGCCAACCGGGTGTTGCTACTGCTCCGGCAATTTCCGGTCGCTTCCCAGCAGGATTTATATGCCGGCGTGCAAACGATCGATTGGTCTTTGCATCTGGATGCCGAAAGCAGTCTGGCTGTGTCGTTTAGCGTCAAAAATAATCCGGCCATCATTAATAGCCATTTCGGCGCTTTAAAAGTAAAGGACGCCATCGTCGATCAATTGCGCGCCAAATTTGCAAAGCGGCCTGATATTGACGTCAAATGTCCGGATATCCGCGTTAATGTGTATTTGCACAACGAAACCGCGCAACTGAGTCTGGATTTGTCCGGCGAGAGCCTGCATAAACGCGGGGTACGCGAAATCAATGTCGCGGCGCCGATTAAAGAAAATTTGGCGGCGGCGTTGTTATTGAAAAGCGGTTGGCCGGAAATTGCCGCTCAAGGCGGTTCTTTACTCGATCCGATGTGCGGTTCCGGGACGCTGCTGCTTGAAGGCGCCATGATGGCCGCCGATTACGCGCCCGGTTTACAGCGCGATTATTTTGGTTTTCTGGGCTGGAAGCTGCACGACGCGCAACTTTGGGAAGCCTTGCTGAGCGAGGCGCGCCGGCGTAGGGATAACGGTTTGCTAAAACTACCGGCGATTGCCGGATTCGATCAGGATAGGCGCAGCGTGGCGGCGGCCGTACAACATATTGAAAATGCCGGTTTGCACGGCAAAATCCATGTGGAAAAACGGGATATTGCCGATGCGGATGCGCCGGCCAGCTGGCCTAAAGGTCTACTGGTTTGTAATCCGCCTTATGGGGAGCGTTTAGGGGACGAACAGGAGACCGCCGAGCTATACCGGCGTTTCGGCCAGGTGTTGAAAAACCGTTTTACAGGCTGGCGGGCGGCGATGATTATCAGTAATCCCGAACTCGGGTTCCGGTTGGGGATACGCTCTCAAAAGCCGGTAACGCTGTTTAACGGCGCCTTGGAGTGTAAGCTGCTACGTTTCGATATCAGGGAGCAAGCGTTTTTTGAACCCAAGCCCAAAACCAGGCAGCAACGCGTTGAGCAAATCCGGCGGGATAGCCAAGGCGTCGCCGCCGATATGCAAGCGGAAATGTTTGCGAACCGGTTAGGCAAAAATCTGCACAAGTGGGCTAAATGGGCGGCGCAACGCCACATCGATTGTTATCGATTATATGACGCCGATTTACCCGAATACGCGGTGGCCGTGGACATTTACCAGGGTGAGAAAACCTGGGTGCATGTGCAGGAGTACGAACCGCCGAAAACAATCGATCCGCGCAAGGCGAATCAACGCTTGACGGCCGTAATGGCGGAAATTCCCAGGATATTGCGGGTAGCCGGCGAGCAGGTGTTTTTAAAGGTTCGATTTAAGCAAAAAAATAGCGAACAATACGAAAAACAGGCCGATAGCGGGCATTTTCATCAAGTGGCTGAAGGCGGCTGCCGTTTTTGGGTAAATTTTGAAGATTATCTGGACACCGGCCTGTTTTTGGATCATCGGCCTTTGCGTATGCAGATTCAGCAGCTGGCCAAAGGCAAGCGGTTTTTAAATCTGTTTGCTTATACGGGCGCCGCCAGCGTCCACGCGATCAAAGGCGGCGCGCTTTCCAGTTTGACGATCGATATGTCGAATACGTATCTGGATTGGGCGAAACGAAATTTCGATTTGAACGCCGTCGGCGGCAACCATAAACTGCTACGCGCAAATTGTCTGCATTGGCTGGAGGAACAGGCCGGGAATCGGGTAAAACCCGAATTCGATTTGATTTTTCTCGATCCGCCGACTTTCTCCAACTCCAAGAAAATGGCGGAGGCGTTCGATGTACAAAGCGATCATGTGCGGCTGCTGCGCCACGCCGCCGGTTTGTTAGCCGCCGGCGGGGTCATCTTTTTTTCGACCAATTTCCGCCGTTTCAAACTGGACGCGGAAGCGTTGGCGGATTTGCGGATAGAAAATATCAGCGCGGCGACTATCGGCGAAGATTTTGCCCGCAATCCGAAAATTCATTATTGCTGGCGGATTACCCGCTGATGTTATGGGCGCCGGCAAGGCTTTTATTTATATATGCGCCGACGAAGGAGGCGCATCGATCGCGATTGATGCGCTTCACTGCGTTCAGCACATCCTATTTTTATTAAGTTGTAGATACCTATGCACTTCGGGAGAGGGGTAGGCTGTAGCTTAACTTAACGGAATTATTACCTAACTTGCTAATTATCCGTTAAATCTAATGCGTTTGCCCGGAAATAAGTTCAACTAATAAAGAATTTATAGGCTAATCGGATTACAATAGCGCACATTTATTGTAAATATTCAATCGGGTAGTCAGTCACTAACAGGCCATGATTTTTAGAGTATCGATTAAGCGGGTTTCGGCTATCGCCTCACCCATCAATCTATCCTTTCGTTTCATGATGACCGGCTACGAGCGGTAAACAAGCCGCCAGACAGAAACCGGCAGGAACTGATTTGACAAAAAAAATTCTACGTATTGCAACTCGGCAAAGTCCGCTGGCTTTGTGGCAGGCGGAACATGTAGCGGCGCGTCTGGCGCGGGCTTTTCCGCAACTCCGGCCCGAATTGGTAAAAATGGTGACGCGCGGCGATAAAATTTTGGATGCGCCATTGGCGAAAATAGGCGGTAAAGGTTTATTTGTTAAAGAATTAGAGCAGGGCATACTGGAAGGCGGAGCGGATATCGCCGTACACTCCATGAAAGATGTGCCGATTGAGTTTCCGGCCGGTCTGCATTTGGCGGTTATCCTTGAGCGGGAAGATCCTTATGACGCTTTTGTATCCAATCATTACCGCGGTCTGGAGGAATTGCCGGCCAAAACGCGGATAGGCACTTCCAGTTTGCGGCGCCGGTGTCAAATCATGCGTTCGCGTCCGGATGCGGAAGTGCTCGATTTGCGCGGCAATGTCAATACCCGGTTGGCTAAGCTGGATGCCGGCGAGTTTGATGCGATTATTCTCGCCGCCGCCGGGTTGAAAAGATTGGGCTTGGAAGACCGCATAACCGCTGTTTTGCCGCCCGAGGTAAGTTTGCCGGCCATAGGCCAAGGCGCAATCGGTATCGAATGCCGGGAAAACGACGCCGAAATTTTTGCTTTGATACGGGAGCTGCATCATGAAGAAACCGGTATCCGGGTGTGCGCGGAACGGGCTATGAACGCGGCGCTGCACGGTGGTTGTCAGGCGCCGGTAGCCGGTTTTGCCGAATTCCGCGCCGGACGCCTGTTTATGCGGGGTCTGGTCGGGCGGCCGGACGGCTCGTTGTTATACCGGGCCGAGGCGGACGCCTTGCCGGAGCAAGCCGCGCAATTAGGCCAAAAGCTGGCGGCGGATTTGCTGGCGCAGGGCGCCGACGGGATTTTACGCGAGCTATACCGGTGATGAAACATTTGCGCGGGCGGAAAATTCTGGTGACTCGTCCGTTGCTACAGGCGGAAAACCTGTGTAATTTAATCGCAAGCCAAGGCGGCGAGGCTGTCCGTTTTCCGGTTCTGGAAATTTCGCCCCGCCAGCTTGAACCCAATGTTTTGCAGGCCGCCATGCATTGTGACTGGCTGATTTTTACCAGCGCCAACGCGGTTGATTTTGCTATTCCGCTTTTAAATGGCAAAATGCCGGGTTTAGGAGCCATCCGGATCGCCGCGGTGGGTGAGGCGACAGCCGCCGCTTTGCGGCGGGCAGGATGGCGGGTGGATTGTGCGCCGGCCTCGCAATTCGGCAGCGAGGCGTTGTTGGCCGAAGCTTGCCTGCAAGAACCGGCCGGACTGCGCTGTGTCATAGTACGCGGCGTCGGCGGCCGCGAGAAACTGGCGGAAATACTCGCGAAGCGGGGCGCCGAGGTGAGTTATCTCGAGGTTTACAAACGCTTGCGGCCGGCTACGGATGCGACCGCGCTGGAGCATGGTTTATTAACCGGCCGGTTGGACGCGGTAACGATAACCAGCGTCGAGGCGTTACGGAATTTATTGGCGATGGTTAATGCATCATCGCGCGCCTTACTGACACAGCTGCCTTTGATCGTGGTCAGCGACAGAATCGGGCAAGCCGCCGTTCAGTTGGGATTTAAACGGGTTACCGTGAGTCAACAGCCGGCGGACGCGGCGATTTTAGATACCTTGACGAGCTTATTTAACGGGGAAAACAGTGGACGAAACAATAGAAAAACAACAAGAGCATCCAGTGCCCAATGTGGAGGTTAAAAAGTCCGTAGCCGGCTTATGGCTAGGCATAGCGGCTATTTTGCTGACTATTATCCTGGCGGTGGGCGGTTTTTATTTTATGCAGCAACTGCGCGTAAGCCAGGATACCGAAAATAATCAGGACAGTTTGAAGTTGATCGAAGTCGATAAGGAAATCAACGGATTGCAGGATCAATTATCGACGCTGCAGTCGCAAATCGCCAACGTCAATTCGGAATTGACCGGTAAGGATAATCATTTTAACCAAACGTTGGCCGATTTTTCCAAATTGCATAACGAGCGGCTGGAATCCACCCGTAAGGACTTGGAAACCGCCATCGCGGCATTGCAGCGGCAACTGGGTAAAACTCGCGGCGACTGGTTGCTGGCGGACGCCGAATACCTGCTGACGGTCGCCAGTCAGCGCCTGCATTTGGCCGGCGACGTGGCGACCACGCTTGAAGCGCTGGAAGCCGCCGATCAGCGGCTTAGGGAAAGCGGCGATACGGCGGTTTTTAAAGTGCGCGAGCAAATTGCTAAAGAATTGGGTATGCTGAAAGCTGTCGCCGTTCCGGATATCGTCGGCGTCTATTCAGGGATTCAGAATTTGCAGAATGAGGTCGACGATTTGTCGGTATTATTGCCCCATGCCGGCAAACAGCCGGAAACGCCTCAGCAAACTAGCGATCAACATGAACAGAATACCGGTATTTTAAATACGCTGGCTAAGCAATTAGGCGGCTATCTGGTGATCCGCCATACCGATCAGCCGGTCAACGCCATTCTAACGCCGGAGGAGGCGCATTTTATCAAACAGCAACTTAAAGTCAGGCTGGAGCTGATCGAAATCGCCCTGGTTCAGCAAAACGACACATTGTTCTCAGCCAGTATCGCCGACTCTAAACAATGGCTGAAGAAAAATTTTGCGGAAAGCGCCTCCACCGATCATTTCGCGGCCGAACTGGACAAATTGGGTAATATTCAAATCCGTAGTCAGTATCCTGATATCAGTGCGTCATTAAAAATGTTGAAGGATATAGGCAAGCTGCGTATCGAAACCGATAAATCGGCGCTGACTCCGCCTCCCGCCGACGCCGAACATCCGTCGATGCCGGCCGCGGCGGGCAATCCGCAATAGGCTGGAGGCGCCATGAAAAATTTGATTTATTTTTTCGTATCATTGCTTGCGGTTTTAGTACTGGTCTTTGCACTGCATCATTGGCTGGCCGAGCAAAACGATCCCGGCTACGTGCTGATCGGTTTTGAGCATCTGTCTCTGGAAACCACGCTGACAGTGTTCGGCGCGACGTTGATAGCCGGCTTTTTCTGTTTCTATTATTTTTTCCGGCTGTTAGGGGTTTTGATACGCCTGCCGGCGCGGGTGGCGAAAAAACGGCATAACATAAAATTCAACCGTTCTCAGGAAGCATTGATCGCCGGCTTGTTTGACGCCGCCGACGGCAACTGGGAGCGGGCGGAACAAATTTTGATTAAACATGCATCCAACAGCGGCGCGCCGCTGCTGCATTATCTGACAGCGGCGCGCGCCGCGCAATCGCGCGGCGCTTTGGATAAGCGGGACGAATATTTAAAAAAAGCCGCCGCGCAAAGCTCGGACGTTAATATGACGGTCGGATTGACGCAAGCGGAATTGCATTTGTCCGAGCAACAGTTTGAACAGGCTCTTGAGACTTTGCATAAATTGCATTCCGTCGACCCGGGGCACGCCAGGGTTTTGAAAATGATGAACCAGGCTTATCAACATTTAAACGATTGGGAAGGTCTGCGCAGGTTATTACCCTCCTTGCAGCATCATAAGATTTTGCTGGATAACGAAGTAAAATTGCTGGAAATCCGCACATTCAGCCGTATACTCAAACAGGCCGCCGAATCGAATGACGCCGATACCATACAAGCTTGCTGGGCGGATGCGCCCGAACATATCAGAACCTTACCGGGCATCGCCAACATCTATTTCGCGGCCATGCTCGCCGCCGGCGCCGGAATGGGCGTGGAATCGGCCGTGAGCGCGCAATTGTCCAAGCATTGGGACGATACGACCTTGATGCTGTATGCCTGTATTGAATTTCCGGATGCTGAAAAACAATTGCATGAAACCGAAAAATGGCTGGCGGTTTATCCCAATGACGCTGTTTTGCAAAGAGTACTGGGCAAGTTGGCGCTGAAAGCGGGGCAGCTTGAGAAGGCCGAGCAGTATTTAACGAAAAGTATCCATATCGACGCCTCCGTCGACGCCTATCAGCTTTTAGGCGATGTATTAATTCTAAAAGAGGATAAGGATAAAGCCTGCGAATATTTTAAGCAGGCATTGGCGTTGGCTTCGGCGGAAATTATCAATCGCGCCGAATCCGTCTCCGGTTAACAAGCTTGTTCCAGGCTCTCGTATATAGTCAGCCGGTTTCTGCCGCTTTTTTTACTGGCGTACAGCGCTTGATCCGCTCTGTCCAACAAAACTTCCGGCGCAACGCCGCCATCTATGTGCGCGGCGCCGATGCTGACGGAGATTTGTTCCGGGACGGGGAATTTGTAAGCGGCGACGCCTTCGCGGAACCGTTGAAAAGTGCCGTTCGCATCCGCCTGATTTACCAGATTAAGAATCACCACGAATTCTTCGCCGCCGAAACGGAATAAAAAATCGTTATAACGGAAATATTTTTCCAGTAAGCGGCTAAAAATCAATAAAACCTGATCGCCTTGCATGTGCCCGTAATTGTCGTTGATCCGTTTGAAATGGTCTAGATCCAGCATGGCTATCCAGGAACTTTTGTCCAAAACCTTGTCGGTTAGCGGCCGACTGCGGAAATGCTCGCCGACCTGCTGAATGCGGGCTTCAAAGGATTGCCGGTTGGGCAGTTTGGTGAGCGGGTCGCGTTCCTTGGCGTCATGCAAGGCGACTTGATTGCGATACAAGACGATGCTGCTGGCGATTAGCTCCAAAGCGGACGCATCGAATTCCCCATACAACAGAATGGCGCGGTCCGGCCCGCTCACATCGCGGATGGAGGCCAGCACTTGCGTGTATAAGCCTTTGGAATCGGGTTTGCTGGGATTAAATTCTAAAGTGGTTTGTATCTCCCGCAACAGATCGAAATCCTCTTCGGGTTCTTCATTACCGATATCAAGCGGAAAGCGTCTGACTAATTGTTCGCAGCCGCTGGCGGCCTGGCCGGTGCGTAAGCTCCGTTCGCCATATATTTCATAGGCGGCGGCATGGGAGACAAACGGAAATTGTTCCAGATAACGCAGAAAATCATGGGTCAGAGACTGATAATCCGTTTGCGCGGTCATCTGTATTGCCCAGGCGAACGCCTGTTGGTAGTTTATGTCCTGATTCATGGCTTATTATTATTGGGACAAAATTTAATTATTCACCCGCTTTGTATGATAACTTGGCGAAAGCGATACCGGCGCCGAATGGCGTTTATACAAGATTTTTTTTTATAAAACAATAATCGTAACTATACAGCGAATTTCGAGATGGCGTCAGCTACCCGGCGACAACAACCAACATGGTCAGCTATCGGCGGTTTTTAAAAAGTGAATCCCTCGGTGAATAGTTACCAATAATCTATATTTTATAAGTTGCGCCGAGATTAGGAGGCGCATCGGTCGCGATTGATGCGCTTCACTGCGTTCGGCACATCCTCCTTTCAGGCGTAGACAAAGTTTCCGCCGCGTGCGTATTAAAACAGGGAATCCCAGAGTTTGTCGACTTTTTTAATCACATCCGGGGACATGACGATAGGCCGGCCCCATTCCCGGTTAGTTTCGCCCGGCCATTTGTTGGTGGCGTCGAAACCGGCTTTTGAGCCTAGGCCGGAAACCGGCGAGGCAAAATCCAGGTAATCGATAGGGGTATTTTCCAGAATAGTTAAGTCTCTGGCCGGGTCCATGCGGGTGGTAATCGCCCAGATGACATCCTGCCAATTACGCACATCCACATCATCATCCACCACAATGACAAACTTGGTGTACATAAACTGGCGTAAATAAGACCACGTACCCAGCATGACCCGTTTGGCGTGGCCGGCATATTGTTTTTTCATGCTGATGACCGCCATCCGGTAAGAACAGCCTTCCGGCGGCAAATAAAAGTCGACAATTTCCGGAAATTGCTTCTGGAGTATGGGTACGAATACTTCATTTAACGCTAGGCCCAGAATGGCCGGCTCATCGGGCGGGCGGCCCGTATAAGTGCTGTGATAAATCGGCGCCTGGCGTTGGGTAATCCGCTCTATGGTAAAAACGGGGAATTCATCGACCTCGTTATAATAACCCGTATGGTCGCCGTAGGGGCCCTCGGCGGCGGTTTCTCCCGGGTAAATAAAACCTTCCAGCACGATTTCCGCGCTGGCCGGAACCTGTAAGTCATTACTTATGCATTGAGCAAGCTCGGTTTTTCCGCCGCGTAATAAACCGGCGAACGCATATTCGGATAAAGAGTCCGGAACCGGAGTAACCGCGGCCAGAATAGTCGCCGGATCGGCGCCCAGGGCGACCGTCACCGGAAACGGCCGGCCGGGATGAGCCGCTTGCCATTCCTTGAAATCCAGAGCGCCGCCGCGATGCGCCAGCCAACGCATGATGACTTTGTTTTTCCCCAATACCTGTTGGCGGTATATGCCCAGATTTTGCCGCGCCTTGTTCGGCCCCTTGGTGATGACCAGCGGCCATGTGATCAGCGGCGCCACGTCTTCCGGCCAGCAGGTCTGGATCGGATAATCCGACAGATCGATTTCAGCGCCGCAACGGATGATTTCCTGACAGGGCGGCGAGGCGACGATTTTGGGCGCCATATTCAAAACCTGCTTGAAAACCGGCAGTTTCTCCAGCGCGTCCTTAATGCCCTTGGGCGGTTCGGGTTCTTTCAGATAGGCCAGTAATTCGCCGATAGCGCGTAATTCGGAAATATCGTTGGCTCCCATGCCCATGGCCACGCGCTTTGGCGTGCCGAACAGGTTGGCGAGGACGGGAATATTGGCGTTTTTCGGATTTTCAAACAGTAACGCCGGCCCGCCTTGTTTTAATACGCGGTCGCATATTTCGGTGATTTCCAGAACCGGATCCACTTCCAGCTTGATGCGTTTTAGTTCGCCCTGTTTTTCCAGTTGCGCTATAAAATCTCTTAAATCTTTATATTTCATGAATGGCGACAGCGCTTAGAAAATGGGCTTTAAAATCATACGGTCAGCTATCGGCGGGCTGTTTACTTAGCGGACAGGTAAATGTCCGAATTGGGACCGACGCCATCGTCAAACAAATACGCGCCAAGTTCTTCCAGCGCCTTACGGTAAACGCGCCGCTTGAAATAAACGACATCTTTAAGCGGAAACCAATAATCCACCCATTTCCAGTTATCGAATTCCTGCTTGACGCCGCAATCGAAACGCACATTGGCGTCATCGGTGCGCAAGCGTAACAAATACCAAATTTGTTTTTGGCCTATGCAAAGCGGGGCGGAGTTTTTCCGTATATATTTATCCGGCAGTTTATAGCGCAACCAGTAGCGCGTTCTGCCTAAAATTTCCACATGTTCGCGGTTTAAACCTATTTCTTCCCACAATTCACGGAACATCGCGGCTTCCGGATCTTCGTTCCCGTCTATGCCGCCCTGCGGAAACTGCCATGAATTCGCGCCCTTACGTTTCGCCCAGAACACTTGGTCATTATCATTGCAAAGGATAATGCCCACATTAGGCCGATATCCCTTCGAATCAATCATGTCAAAAATCCTGTATGATTTGCGACACGTATTTATGTTTGCCACATGCTAAATTTCGGCGCTCTTTACTGTAACATCCCGGTGTGGAAGCACCACTTTGCCGAGATTTGAAATGCCGCGGGCATTTAAAAAAATTCCGAGGCTGGATTTATCCGTTCTCGGATCCCGGATCCGGTAAAAAGGGCTCACCGGCGGAAAATCCACTTTTCGGTAACCGCCTTAACCAAAATTTGATGTGCTTTGTATAAAAACGCATCAACCGTTAAAATTAATGAGTGCAATTGTTCCACAAATTGTCGGCAGAAACCATCATCTTATGTGTTTTTTTCATTTTTATAAGGTTTAACATGAGTTTAGCAATTTTCGATCTTGACAATACGCTGATTGCGAACGACAGCGATTATTTGTGGGGACAGTTTCTGGTCGACCGAGGTATTGTTGACCAAAATTATTATGAACATAACAACCAAAAGTTTTATGAAGATTACCAACAGGGAAAATTGGATATTGTGAAATTTTTGCATTTTTCCCTGGAGACCTTAAGCTTGCACGATGCCGATCAACTTCATAGTTGGCGCGAAGAATTCGTCGAAACCAGGATACAACCGATTTTACTGCCGGCCGCCCAACAATTGGTTGACGAACATCGCCGCCGAGGCGATACCTTGCTGGTCGTTACCTCAACCAACCGTTTTATTACCGAACCGATAGTCAAGCTGTTCGGCATCGAACATCTGTTGGCGACCACTCCGGAATTCGTAAACGGCCGTTATACCGGTAAATTTATCGATGCGCCCTGCTATCAAGACGGTAAAATCACCCATTTACGGAACTGGCTGGCCAATACCGCGGAAACCCTGGAGGGCAGCTGGTTTTATAGCGATTCGCATAACGATTTGCCGCTGTTAAAGCTGGTCGCGCATCCCGTCGCCGTCGATCCCGATCCCCAGCTTCTGGAATACGCCAGACAGGCGCAATGGCGGATTATCAGTTTGCGGGATTAAGTATGGCGCTTAATATCATCAAGCCTCCTGACGGCAAACTGCTGCAAAATGCTCTCACCAAGCATGGCTATAAATACAGCAAACGTCTAAAATCCTGCCGGCGGGACGTCAGCGAGGAAAGCGTCCACAGGCTGCGTACCGGCAGCCGACGGTTGCTGGCCCTGATCGAGCTGTTCCGCGAGCTGGCACCGCAAAACAGATTAGACAAACTTCGGCGGCACATCAAAATGCAACTGGACGGCCTTGACGAGTTACGCGATACTCAGGTCATGTTGCAGGAGATAGGCAAAGCCGCCGAAACCCTGCCGGAACTAATCCCCTTCCAACGGCGCCTGCTACAGCGCGAACGGCGGCTACTAGCGGAGGTTCAGGTTTTTATAAAAAAATTACCCGCCGGCAAACTGAAACGCAAGCTGAAAAGAACGGAACGCCGTTGTAAACGCCTGATGGCCGGCAGCGATATTAACGCCGCCGTACTAACCGTAATCGATAATGTATACGCAACCGTGCTGGCCCGCCGCTCAGCCATCAACCCTGAGCAACTGCCCAGCCTGCACCATTTCCGCATCGCCGTGAAAAAACTGCGTTATATCCTGGCCGCCGCTCAACCCATGCTGCCGGGTTTGCCGGAGGATCACGCAAAAAAAATGCAAAATTATTTGACGCTGCTGGGCGATATTCAGAATTCAGCCGTGTTGTTCCAGAACTTGGCGGAGTTTTACGCCGCCGGCGTACCGGCGGCGGTTCAGGCGCATTTTCAGCATAGCCGGCAATTGCTGCTGGATGAGTTTATGCAGCGGCAAGACGAGGTTTTGGGATTTTGGCGGATAGGCCGGGATAACGGTTTGCCTTGGGGTTTGGACAGCGCCGATTGGGATCTGGGTTAATCATCCGGCCGCGCCATTTTGAAGCGGGCTGACGCCCCCAACAGGCCGACCACGAAAAAAGCCGTGCCGACCAGCGTGAAACGCAGATTCGTCTCCTCTATGATAAGATCGTCGGTCGCATAAAGCATGATAATGACGGCGACCGACCCCCAGCCCAGAAAACGCAACACGGCGGACAAAACCAGTTTGCCCAGATCCTCGGATTCGCTGGCCGGCGTGTCCATACGATAAGCCACGAAACCGCACACCAGCGCCGGCAATATGCCCCAGCGCATATGCTGCACGAAGCTTTCCAGAAAATTGAAATCCCGGCGGTAAAAAGTCAATTCAAGAATAAGCGCCGATACCGTGGTGCTGACCATGAACCCCATGATCATCATCGCCATGTAAAAACCATAGTAGCGGTCGGACGGCTCCTGTTGACGCCTGAAAGCCAACGTCCGCGAAATAAAGACCAGCGCTATCGGCAGCACGTACATCGGTATGGCGTAGGCGATCCAGCGCAACGTATTGTAATCGAAATGCGCCAGCGGTTTATCCGGAAACAGGAAAGCATTGTGCAGAGAGACCGAAATCTCCCGGCCTAACATGACCCCGATGGTAGTGGCGGCCGTGAATAGTAAAATATATTTATAGGTGTGTTTCAGGCGTGACTCGTGAATGTTGCCGCCGAGCTGCTTTACGGTCGCCCAAATATCGTTCTCGGTCGCGCTACCGAACACCACCAAAGAAGCGAGTAAGCGGCAGAGCAGGCCGGTGAGGTGGTCCAGCTCCTTGATCAAGTTGACGGTCTTCGTGTAATGCGGCTCAGCTTTCTTCCAGACGGCGACTTTTTCCGACATGGCGTTGTAGTTGATGCAAATCGTTCCCCATTTCAAAGACGGTTCGCTGAAC
This sequence comes from Methylomonas sp., assembly GCA_050015235.1. Classification (GTDB taxonomy): domain Bacteria; phylum Pseudomonadota; class Gammaproteobacteria; order Methylococcales; family Methylomonadaceae; genus Methylomonas. The sequence continues at coordinate 28,282 of JBEKBU010000008.1, forward strand.
AGGCGGCTAAAAGACGACTGGTTGGCGTAGTTCTGTATCTGGTCAAAAAGCAGGCAATTATGCGCCCATTTATATTCGACCGTGGCGCTGGATTTGTCGAAATCGCCGGGGTCTATGCTCTCCACCAGCAGGCGATCGGCGATTTGCGTTTTTAATTCGTCATCGACCGCCGATAATCTGGATGTCACCAATGCGTTATAGACTTCCACCGCCTGGGTCGGAATCGCGAAAGCGTCATGGATGCTGTCCCTTAAAATAAGTATGGGGTTAAACTTGATTTCCCAGGCGATTAAAAAAAGAAACAGCCCGGCGGCAATCAAAGGTACGATGGTATGGCCGTCCAAGCCGTTCAAAAGATTCGGCAATTCCTTGGAATGCAGGTTCTTGACGATGTGCGTCACCAGCGGCTCCAATGGCAGCCACCGCCAAGTAAGCATCAAGTAAAGCGCCGCCATGAACGTGCAGTAGGATGCGATGCCTGTCCAATAAGTGCTTCTGCGGATAAAGTATTGGGGTAACGTCGGTTCGTCGCCTAACTGAATCCGGCGTTTTTGGAAGGATCGATAGGCAAGAAAAAATGCGGCCCCGGTTCCCAGAATCTGCACCGCAAAATTAATCAAGAGTTCGACAGTCATCGTCAGGCTGCTCCTATGTGCTTTTCAAATGGTTTCGAGTTTAGAAAGAATATCAAGTTCCTGACTGATTATAAACCCGCTGATTAAACAATACCGGGCGTTTTTCTCTCCGGCGCCGTTTTGCGGGAATTGGCGTGACGTCGGGGAGCGTTTCGGGATCGGGTGAAGAATATAAAAAAACGGTCGAAACCAGGACGCCATTTCATTCCACCTACGCCGGCCAGCAATAAAAAGGCGTTGATTGGCGATTATCCATGTAAATTCGCTAAAATAGCCGGCTATGACCATTAGCTATCCTGAAAATACAGCTTGCCTGTGCGGCTCCGGCCAAATTTATAGCCGGTGCTGCGGCCCCTATCATAGCGGCTCGATTCGTCCACAAACGGCGGAAGCCTTGATGCGTTCGCGTTTTACCGCCTATGCGCAACGTAACGCCGAGTATTTGCTGGCAAGCTGGGACGCCCATAAACGGCCTGCGTCCATCGATTTTTCCAAGGAAACCGCACACTGGCGAAAATTGCAGATCATTAACATCAAGAAAGGCAATGTCCAAGACCTTACAGGCGTTGTCGAATTTAAAGCGTTTTACAGCCAGGAGGGCGTTGATTGTTTTATGCACGAGATCAGCCGTTTTGTGAAAACCGAGCAGCGTTGGCTGTACCTGGATGGCGTCGTCAAAGCCGCCGGAAAAGTCGGGCAGACTGATGACCAGGGAAAGAATGCTCCCTGCGCCTGCGGTAGCGGCAAGAAGTTTAAACGTTGCTGCGGGCGCTGAGCGAGTGTTTGGGATATCTTCATGGCGAACTGGCGCCTATTGCTTTTTTGTAGTTTCTGAAAAGCTGGGTATATGGCAAGTAAAAATGTGCTGCGATGCTCCATCATGTGGCACAGGTTTTTGGTTAATTTTATGAAACACTTAAATATTAGAGAAATGAGAAGTTGCCTAGGGAAACTCGATAAACTGGTGGAAGAGGAACAGGAGCTTATTATTACCCGCAACAAACAGGCAATTGCTCGTGTGCTGCCGGTAAATGCCGCTAAAAAGCGCCCGCGCCATGCGGAGTTGCGCTTATTGCAACATGGTGGCGCTATGACTTCGGAGGATCTGATTCGTCAAGACCGTGATGAACGGTAAGTTTATCGTTTATTTGGATACCTGTGTTTTAGCAAAATGGTATCTAGCCGAATCAAATTCAGAACAGGTACCCATCCTACGCGCTGCAATGAATTCCATACCAAGGCCAGAACTCTTCAATTCATACCATTCTTGAGCTTCGCCAATTTCGCGCAACGCTCTCGAAGAAAATTTCAGGCGGAACGCCACGAGCCGTCTTTAAGGCGTGATTTCACTTGATCCCACGTGTGCCCAGCATCAGGGTTCGCCTCGAACTCCTCCCCAGCATAATTCTCAAAAAGAATTGCCGTAAGATGTAAGTCATACCGCTTGACATTAGTATAGCCTATACATAGACTATGTATATACTTGAGACGGAGGCGTCATGCAAACCATTACCACAAAACTGTTTAAAAACGGGCAAAGTCAGGCGGTGCGGATTCCAAAGCAATTTCAGTTCGTCGGCGCTGATGAAGTGGTTATTCGCAGACAAGGCAACGCGGTCATCATTACGCCTAAACGCAAAAGCTGGACGTCATTTGCCGATGTGGACAAGGCGGACGCCGATTTCATGGTTTCGCGTCCTGAGCTGATGGAAAACACCCGGAGCATTTTTTGACGCTGTACATTCTCGATACGGATACCTGTAGCTATATTATCCGCAAGAATCCGATCATTGTACTGGAAGAAATGGATGCTGTGGTCAGACAAGGACACGAGATAGCCATTTCCGCCATCACCTACGTCGAATTGCTGCTGGGCGCGAAACGTTCCGGCAACCCTGCCAAACACCTAGCTCTTATCACTGAATTGTGCGAACGCCTGCATGACGTCTATGCTTGGGACGCCAGAGCCGCCGAGCAATTCGCCGATTTACAAACTTTGCTGTTCAATAAGGGAACACCGATTGGCGTAAATGATACCTTGATCGCTGCCCACGTTCTGAGTCTTGAGGCAAATTTAGTGACCAACAATACCAAGCATTTCGAAAAAGTTCCGGCTTTAAAACTGGTTAATTGGACAAAGGATGTCAGTAGTCCCGGCGGACTTTCTTAAATCCGCGGTTCATCGGACAATGGTTTGAAGACAAGCAAATGATACGCGCCAGGTTGATAAAAAGCGTTATCTATTGAGGTGTTTTTTAACCCTGGCAGAGGAGCTGCCCCAACCGGCACGCAGGATTATTTTGAAACTGGCGACGCCAGACCGATACGAACAATAAGGATAGCCATTTATCTACAAGAAAACAAAGAGTTATCCAAGAAGCTGATTGATTTAGGGACGAAGCCCACCATCAGCAACATCAAAAATTATATGTTGAAGTGGTTGACAGTTCCATTGGATGAGGTTCCACGGTTGGTACGATTGATTATTATGCGTTCAGGTAGCCCAGAACGACAATAAGATATAGGTTCAGAATTGTGTAACCGGGAATCCTAACATAACCCTGTTAAATCAAGTGAATACACGAAGTTAGTATTGGTTGTGCTGAATTATGGGTTAATTTGATTGGTAACTAAAATGTAGTAATGTTGGAACTGACCCCGTTGCTCCCCTTGATGATACCCTAACTCATTGAGTTAGTCAGGCGGGTTAAGTCTTTCAGTCCCTTGACACCGGCTACAAGCCATTATCGTTGTATTTCAACAAATACATTATCAACATCAAACAAAATGATTGTTTCCTAAAATAGTACTAATCAACAAATAAAATTCGGTATTTAACGGCGCAGATTAAATGTAGCCTGTTGATAAGCAGGTATCTTTGTCGTTTAAGTATTTGTACTTAAGCCACCGGGTTTAGTCTTCAAGTCCACATCCCATAAAATCGATATATACCAATCAACATAAAGAGTTTGCGTAAAATACCTATGAATATTATAGTTGGAGCCGAGTCGTTATAGATAAACAGAATAACGGAAGGCGGTCGCTCTCATCGCTCAGCGGAAGTCGTTGTTGGAAATCAGCAATCTGGGCAAGCAGGGATGCTGACAAGGAAGTTCCAGGTTATGAACAAAGAAACAAATCGCCACACCGGTTGTAAGGCCGGGTCGGAAAGTCACGGGACTCTATAGGAGTTGGCCGGATTGCCTCTGGGTACGGAGTTGTGTATTCAAACAATCTATTAATTTTTTAAACCCGACTTTGTAGTGAGGCGTTATCGATGCGAGACTTTTTATCCAATCCAATCCAATCCAATCCAATCCAATCCAATCCAATCCAATCCAATCCAATCCAATCCAATTAAATAAATTATTGCCTATTGCGGCAGCGATAGCTGCCTTCTTTTCAACCTCATCGGCTTTTGCACAACAAGTCACCTACTCCGGTGACGTGACGCCGAATCCGGATACGACACCTGTTTCGTCTTGGACAAGCTCGACCTTCCCCTATATCGGCACTACATCCAACGGTACCTTGACCATCGGCGGGGGTCTCGTCACGCCCAACATCGGCCAACTTTTTCTGGGCAACAACGCAGGCGTCACCGGTACACTTAACCTAACAGACACGGGTACCGTATGGAACGAGTACAACGCAGTCACCGTGGGCAACGGCGGCACTGGCGTTATCAACGTCATGAACGGCGCAACATACAGCGGTGGCGGCGTTCTAGTCCTGGGCCAAGGCGCAACGTCTTCGGGCTCGATCTTCATATCCGGACCGGGCTCCACCCTGACGCAGAGCGGCAACTTACGCATCGGCGGCAATGCGGTCAGCGGAACTGGTTTAGTCAGCATAACAAACGGCGGCACTTTGAACGAGGGCGCTTACAATATCGCGGTCGGTGAAGGTGCAAGCAGCACGGGAGCCTTGCTGATAGATGGAGCAGGTTCATCCATGACGATCCAAAGTGCCCTGCTTGTAGGAGGCGCGGGTTCCGCAAACGGAACCGTGTTGCTTACGAACGGAGCCGCCTTGAATACAAAGGCTGGCACGCTTGCAGGAGCTATAATTGGATATGCAACGAACGCCACAGCACAAGTTACGGTCAATGGTAGCGGAACGAAGTGGACAGATGCTGGTACCTTTGACGTTGGCTATACAGGCACAAATAAGGTCGGCAGCCTTAGCGTGACAAACGGAGGAGCCGTTTCTGGAACCGTATTGAATGTGTATTCCGGTTCGTTGCTGACTGTAGATACTGATAGCTCGTTTAGTGTCAATTCTGGAACCGGCGCTCTGACGAACAACGGCACAATCCGCCTTGTGGCAGGCGCTGGCGCTACTGCTGGTACTTACACACCTATCACTGCCGGTTCATGGGCGGGCACCGGCACCGTCCAAGCCCTGGGCGGCGAATGGAACGCCACCAACCACACCGATACCGTAGTCGCCGCTTCCACTACCGCAGCCGGCGTCTCAGACACCATCGACGCCTCTCTCACCCAGCGCATTCTCGTCACCAGCCTCAGCGACGGCGCGGAAGTCGGCGCGGGATTCCTTGGAGCAAGCACTTCCACCAGTATCACCTTCGGCGCAACTGAAATTGGAGGAGCAGAGCTTAGCGCTCTTCAAAGCAACTTCACTGGAACCGAAGCGGCACAGTCGGTATTAAGTGGCTGGGATTTCACCAGCAGCGGTTTCAGCTCAGGCAGCCCAGTGTATTTGTCGTTCAATGTCGGCTCCGGTTTCAATTATAACCAGTTCCAGGTCTGGCAATTCAATGGCACAACATGGGGTCTTTATACGCCCACCGACTTGGCCTATAGCAATGGTTTTGTCAGCTTTACCGCAAATAATCTGGACAGCTATGCGGTGACGTCTGCTGTACCTGTACCCGGTGCCGCGTGGTTGTTTGGTAGCGTGGTGGCCGGTTTCGGCTTGTTGGGACGACGCAAAGCAGTTGTGGCGGGTTGATTCGGTACTAATCCTTATAGTCCAATTTTAAGTGAGGCGTTAAAGATGCATAAAATTTTATCCAATTCAATCCAATACAATGCTACACAGAAAACCCTGCTGGCCACTGGCTTAGTATTAGGCCTGGCCAGTTTTAGCGCCCAGGCGACACTGACCAGCGAAACGGTCAACGGCCAAAATCTGGTCTACGACTCCGGCATCAACGCCACCTGGACGCAGGACGGAAGCAGGTAATTCCAATTTGATAAACACCATCGTCAATGACGAAAGTGCAATTATCAACACAAGCTATGGATATAACCTCACCTCCAACGACTTTGGCGGCAACGGATTGGTTGACTGGTATGCTGCTCATGCCTATGTAAACTATCTGGACAGCTTGAATAACGGTGCGGGCTATGGCGGTTCCAACCAGTGGGCCTTGCCATACATTGTTGATAGTTCAAGTTCATTAAACTGGCCACCATCGCCATCCAACAGCCAATTAGCGGAATTATTTTATAACGAACTTAATGGCGCAGCAGGCAGCCCTATCCCTACTGGCCCGTTCAGCAATGTTCAATCCTATGTGTACTGGTCTGGTACGGAATATTCTGCCCTTCCTAGCTACGCATGGATCTTCATGACCAACGCTGGCAACCAGGGTCTCAACGGTAAGGACGGCCAGTTTTACGCTTGGGCAGTCAGCCCCGGACAAGTGTCCGCCGTGCCGGTTTCCGGCGCTGTTTGGCTGTTTGGAAGCGCCATTGCCGGTTTTGGAATGTTAGGTCGTCGTAAATCAACTTTAGCAGTTTGATTCTAATTGTTGTTGGGTTGCTTGATAAAAGTAACCCAACATCTTCCAAGATTGTATTCCCCAAATTTCAAAACCATCAAATCACCATCAAGTGGGGACGAAAGTGGGGATTAGGGTCAAGAATTTTAACCCGCTGGACTTTCCAAAAATCATCCCCAGCTTAAAACACCATTTATAACTTATTGAATTTATTTGCGTATTGTGTTAAGCATGATGCTTTATTATTATCATCCCTTGACGATAACACCACCAAAACCGCATTGGTCACACACGAAAATCAATCAGTTACCCATTAAGGTCAATTCAGACCACTCTCAACACCATAGAATTCGCACTCGGTTTTTATCAGGTGAAAATATAAAATTTCCCCAGCATAATTCTTAAAAATAATTGTGGTATGCCGTTGATAGTAAGGTAGAATGGGCGCCAAAAGCACGCCCATTCTACCTTACTATAAGTTATTGTATTTATTATAATTAACACCTTTGTTTCTTTGTGCATGATTCCATGTCAAAGTATTGACATTACTTATATTATACTTATAATTGGATTCATGAACGAAATTGACTGGAAGCCAAAAGCTGTTAAGCAACTACTAAAACTTCCCAAAGGTGCGCAACAGACAATTCGAGACGAAGTAAACGACAAATTAATAGTGTTCCCCAACTGCTCCGGCATCAAAAAGCTCGTCAATCATGCGCATAGCTACCGATTAAGAGCCGGTAATTTCCGAGTTTTCTTTGATTACGATGGCGATGTTCATATTATTAGCATTGAAGAGGTAAAAAAACGCGATGAGCACACTTACTAACTATCAAACCATTCTTGGCGGCGACGGTAAACCTGCATTTGTGGTACTTCCTTATGCGGATTTCATAAAGCTCCCCGGCGTGGTTCGCCCAGGCATGATTCCTAATCAGGTAGTTGGTGCGGCAGTAGACGGCCTATCCATGCTTCAAGCTTGGCGTGAATACCTTATACTGACGCAAGCCGAAATGGCGGATCGTATGGGTATTACCCAAGCCGGTTATGCGCAAATCGAGGCTTCCAAGCGTCCCCGAAAGGCTACTTTGATTAAAGCTGCTAATGCTTTAGGTATTACCCTGGAGCAGTTAGCCTATTAAGTCCAATATTTTTTTGTTGACCCCGGCAAATTTTGAGGTTGGCATAACCCAGTCCAGGAGGGACAATATTATTAATAGAGATGATGAACGCAATACCGGTGAATAATCTGACGAGTCATATCAACTTCGCCATTTATCCACAAGAAAACAAAGAGTTATCCAAGAAGTTGATAGATTTAGGGATGAAACCAACCATCAGCAATATCAAAAATTATATGTTGAAGGTAAGCCCTTAGCCCGCCCATCTAGCGAAAAAAAATTTAATCCGGCATCCTTAAGTTTTTTGAGGAGACCAACAGATGTTGCAAAAGAATCAGTGGAACAACCATATAGAAGCCTGGCGGGGAAGTGGCTT
>JBEKBU010000009.1:0-33933 GCA_050015235.1 Methylomonas sp.
TGAATCTATCCGCTTGCTTCTTTCCACTTCCATCCTAACGGTTTCTAAGAACCTATGTGTCGAACGGGATTTAAAAGCACCGGTCTGACCTGTTGTCGTCATCAATTGTGGTTTTCTTGCCTCCGCAATCTTTTTTTACTCTGTTTATCGGTTTCAGGGTTATCCACGCTTTGTTCTGCTCCGGAACCTTTATCTCTTGTGTAGGAGCAGAGCAAAGCGTGTATAACGCGATCTATGGCTTGTTACAGCCTAAATTAGGCGCTTACCACTCGATAAGCACTTTCCTGTCTTGCCATTGCCCAAACTATCCGGGCATTTTTATTAGCTAGCGCCACCGCCGCTTTGTTAAAGCCACGCCTTTCAATCAAGCCTTGCAGCCATCTATTTAGCGGATCGGTTTTGCCTTGGCAATATTTCAACACCGCTCTGGCGCCGTGGATCAACAAGGTTCGTAAGTAACGATTGCCTCGCTTGCTGATACCCAGATAAACCGGCTTATCTCCACTACTGTGTTGCCTAGGGACCACGCCAAGACTCGCTGCATAATCCCGACTGCTGGCATATCCCTTTCCATCACCGATATCCGAAGCCATGATCGTCGCCGTGATTGGCCCTATTCCCGGCACTTCCAAAATCCGACGACTCAGCGCATTTTGCTGACACAGGCGGTTTATCCGTCTATCCTGAGCTTTGATGACTTCGTCCAGTTCTCTTAGATTTTCATATAACTCCAAAAACAGTTCTCGACTTATACTGCTCAAGGCATTTTCGGCATCTTCTAAAATCAACGGTAGTTCCTGTCTTACTTTATTCACGCTTTTCGGTAACACAATGCCTCGTTCACTCAGAAAACCACGTATTTGATTTACGATTGCTGTTCGTTCCTCAACTTTTCCCTGACGTAATCTATGCAACATCTGCATGTCTTGCTGTTCCTCGTTTTTCACCGCTACCGTGCGTCTGTTATGACGCGTCACCGCCGTATGTATCGCTTCCGCATCGTTGTAATCGTTCTTATTGCCTATCACAAAGCTTTTGACGTACCGGGCATTCAACAGCACCACTTCGTGACCCAATTTCTGAAATTCTCGCGCCCAATAATGCGAGCCTCCACAGGCTTCAAGGCCTATTAAACTGGCCGGTAGTTGTGCCATATAAGCCAATACCTCTTTTCTTTTTAATTTCCTTTTTAACAGTTCGCCTTCCTCTGTCGTTCTATATACATGGAAAATACTTTTTGCTGTATCTAAACCAATTACGCTACTATTCATCGTGGACTCCTCTTTGCCCTCTATGTTTGCTTGGTGCATTATGACACCGTTAGGGGTGGGGAGGAGTCCATGTCATCATCCTATAAATATAAGTCATTGTATTATAAGCAATTACATTAAGTGGCGCTGTTGGGGTCAGCTATCGGCGGTTTCCTTGCATTTTGCTAAATATTCGCTAATTACGGCGGGTAATTTTGTCGGGGCCTTGATACGCAATTGTTTATTGATATTAAATTGACCGTATACGACTGCAAAGTTCTTGGCGTTGACGCCAAATTCCCTGGCCAGAAATTTGATCATGTGTTCAGTGGCCTTGCCGTCTTCCGCTATGGCCGTCACGCTAATTTTTAGTTGCCGGCCTTTTACCTTGCCGATGGCGTTCTGTTTAGCGCCCGGCGTGCCCAGTACATTTAATACCAGCGTATCGCCGTCCCAGTAGCAGAATTCCGTTAAGTCCCGCGCTTTATTTTCCGGTTTAGATTTTGATTTTTTCACAGTACACGCTAATTCAAACTTTTAAGCGGCGTTTTCGCAACCGTTAATCGAGCTCCGTTCAAGTAACAAAATAAAATGCGTAACTAAGCGTAATGATAAATAGAATCAGTAACCAGCTAAAGGCGAGTCTAACGCTTTTGTTGCGAGCTAATGCTAAAATATAAATGGCTTTCAGCAAATTATTACTGCCGGTGGCAATGAGCACTGCCGACACGATAGTCTTTTCCTGCACGGCGAATTTACCGGATAGCAGCGATAGTATAAATGGATCGATGTCGGTAAATCCAGCTACAATAGCTAAGTAGTTTAAGCCATGATTGCCAAAACGGCTGAGGACAAATTGCGTAACAAATGCAAAAAAAACGAACATCGCGGCAAAAAATATTGCCGTGGAAAGTTCCAGGGGATGTTTGACCGCATTGAATTCATGGCGCTCGGCTAACGGGTTCCGCCTATATAAGATGTACAAAGTTATCGTGCTAGACAGGATAATCAGCAAAGCAAAAGGCAGTAACAAGCTTTTGCCGGCGGCTATATCCATAAAGAACATGATGATCAATAACCGCATATACATCATGGCGGTAGCCATAATTAACGCGGCGGACACATCGCTACGATCCTCGGACATTTGTCGGGCCCGTCTGCTGATCACTACCGAAATGGCGGTGCTGGAATAAAGTCCTCCCAACAAGCCGCTCAGCAATAAGCCTCTGGATTTAAAAAAATAGGTTTGCGCCACATAGCTTAGATAAGAGAAACCGGATACCACTATGACTGCAATCCAGGCTTTATAATAGGTCACCGGCAGTTCCGGTAAAATTTGCGTGTCCGGAACTAAAGGCAAAATAACGCCGGATATAATCAGAAATTTAGCCATGGTGATGATTTCATCATTAGCTAATTTTTCGGAAAAATGATGAATTAACGGCTTTTCGCCTAGTAATACAATTAAAAATACGACAAACAACACTGAAAACCAAGTTGGGAAATAAATACTGACCGGACCGATCAGAAACACCAGCAGCGCGACTAGAATTTCGATCAGGGAAAAAATCTTGAGTTCGGTTTGCCGCCAGTAATAGATACTTAGAAAGACCGTTAATATGCCCATGCCTATTACCAGGAAACGGCCGGATATATCAAGTTGAAACAATATAAATCCTAATAATCCGATTAACACCATTGTACGGATACTACCGAATTTATAAGTACATTGATTGATTTGCAGATATTGATGAAACTCTAGGCCAACGATGAAAGATAAAATCGCGGTGATTACAAATTGCCAAAGCAGCGCCGGAATCGATTCTAACATTAAAAGTATGGATGAAAAGTCGAAAAGATGAAAAGATTGAGTTTACTATTATACTCAGTAACAACCGGTAGCCGATGTTAAATTACCAAGTCTTTGCGCGCCGCTAATTTAAAGGCCGGGTAAGGCTAGACTTAGGAGACGGAAACCTTGGCGGCCCCGGCATGGCGTCTTGCCTTGGGACGTTTTGTTTCGCCGCTGAAATTTGCTATGCGATGAGCATATCCGGCGCGGATAACCGATGATTAAATTCCCGTTTACATAAAATTCAGAACGCCCCCAATAGTAGAATATGTTATTAAAACTGATTTTTAGATTGTTTGTCTTATGTTTGCTGTTGTTGGCGCCGATCATATTTTTAGTAAGTTTAGTTTTGGAGGATAAACCTCTATCGGATATAGTCGCCGAGATAACGCCGGAACAAATTATTCATGCTAAACAAGTGTTTGAAAGAAATGATCCGCGTCATTTGCCTTCAGGCACGATAACTACCGCCAAACTGAGTCAAGACGATCTGGATCTGGCGCTGAATTATTTCGCCAATCAATATTTGCACGGTAGCGCAAAATTGGAAATTGGCTCCGGTCAGGCCAAGGTTTCCGGTACTTTTAAATTACCCGCCAATCCATTCGGCCGCTTCCTGAATCTGCGATTTGAAATAAAAGAGGCGGCGAGCCAGCCGGAAATCAGGCGGCTTTATTTCGGAAGAGTGCGGATACCGGAGTTCATGACGGGTTTCATCTTAAATGAAACCCTGCAAATCACAAAATGGCGGAAATTCGCGGATACTATTCTGAAAGTTAATTTTGCATCGCAAAACATGGAGATTACGTATCGGTGGCAGAATCAGAACGGCTTATTCACGCAGTTAAGCGATACTTTAATATCGGAGTCCGATCAACGCCGTATCAAAGCCTTTCAGCAGCGTTTAACAGAACTTACCCGGAAGTGCCCGGATAAATTGAGCCTGATTGAGATTTTGCAACCCATGTTTGCGATGGCGCAACAACGCAGCCAAACTACCGGCAACGCGGTCGCGGAGAACCGTGCGGCCATTTTAGTGCTTACGTTGTTCGTAAATCAAATAGAATTGCACAAATTACTACCGTCCGCCAATACCTGGCCTAAACCGGTATGGAGAATTTTAACTTTAAACCAGCGGGATGATTTTGCCAAACATTATTTAATATCCGCATTATTGGCCGCTTACGCCGGCACTCCCTTGGCGGACGCCGTCGGAGCCTTCAAGGAAATTGAAGACTCGCGCGGCGGGAGCGGTTTTTCGTTTAATGATTTGGCCGCGGACCGCGCCGGTACGCGGATGGGGGAGCTGGCCGCCGGCAATTTTAAACAGGCTAAAAAAATACAGGATCAATTAGCGTCAGCCAATGAATCTTTTTTTATGCCGGCTACGGCCGATTTGCCGGAATTTATGCCGGAAGCCGAATTTATCCGCCGGTTCGGCGGCATGCAAGGGCAAGGCTATTTGGATATGATGACGGAAATCGAGCATCGGGTCGCCGCGCTGGGGATTAACCGTTAATTAACCGTCCGTCCATTCCAGTCCTCTAAAAACCGCACAGCGTTTGAAAACTTCGATGCCGGGCTGTAATTGTTTTTGCTGACAAAATTTAGCTACGAGTTTAGTCAAGCCTTTAATGTCGCGGCCTGTAGCCGCCGGGAAACCGGCGGCCAGCTGATCGGTCAGCATCTGATTGACCGGCAGCATGAATTGTTCGGTCATTACCCGCCATATTTTCCGCCGATCGGTAAAATCCGGCGCCTGATATTTAATCAAGGCGATGCAGCGGGAAATAATGGCTTCGTCAATGTCGTCGACCCGGTTAGTCGTCAGAAAAAGCAAACCGTTAAAATATTCCAATACCCGCAGAAATACGCCGACGACCGCATTCGAAGCCAGATTGTCGTTGCGGCGTTTAATGTAAACATCGGCTTCGTCGATCAGCATGACCGCCCCCCAACGTTGAGCGCGGATCAAGGTTTCTTTCAACACTTTTTCCATTTCCGCCACGTTTAAACCTAATTGTCCGGAATGTACCCGGTATAAGGGTCTTTTTATGATTTCGGAATATACTTCGGCGGTCAACGTTTTACCGACGCCGGCCGGTCCCGCGCACAAGACCGTGGTGCCGCCGGATTTGCCGGCGACAATATCGTCGGTCAGCATATCCATTTCCGCGGTCAAGATATCGATTAAATCGGTTTGTTCCTGAGGGAGAATCAGTTTTTGTTTCAATGCCGGTTGATATTGGTAAGGTTGAATATCGTCGACGTGTACCCAGACGTGATGATGCAGCTCCAAATGAAACATTAAAATATAGGCGTGTACCGGCAGTTCGGTAAACGCGTCTTTAGGGATATCGGCTTTGCTGGCTTCCATGGCGTTTTCGGTGTTGCTGTCGTAACGCATGCTTTTACCGGCCTTACGCAGATATTTGCCGAGTATGTCGCCGGTCGCTTCCAAACTTAACGCCCGGTCGCTCAAAATATTCTCTTCATTAACGAGACGGCAGGCATTTCCGGCGGAAGACAGCACGACTATATTTTTTCGCGTCCAATCGTTGCTGCGATGGTTTGCCGTCGGATCTTCGGCGTAAATAGCCGTACCCCAACCGGAAAATTGCTCCCCATAACGGCCGCGCCAATCGAAATAATCGCCGGCGGTGGCGTTATATCCGGCAATCAAATCAGGCGTTTCCTTCAAAAAACCTTTGGCGGCGAAAATTTCCGCAATGGTAAGTCCGTTAATATCTCTGCCGCGGATAATCAGGGTTTCGTTAACAATTTTGCCTCTGGAATTGGCTTTGAGATCAATAATGATTCTTCCGGCCTCTTCCTCTCCCGGCGGCGTATAATCGATGCGGGCGATTAAATACGCGCTGGTGCGGCCTTTGGCGTCGGCATGGAATAGCCAGCCGCGTTCGGCGTTGTCGATCAAATAGCGGGTGATGGCGGGCAATAATTGCTCCAGGTTATCCGATGTATAGCGTTCCTGGGTCGTTTGATGAGCGCTGTGCAGACTGGACAGCAAGGTAGCCTGTTTTTGCATTTCCGCGCCGGCCGCCTGATAAAGTTGCTGCAGATATTGCCATTCGGAAGGCTCCAGTTGCCGGTAAAACACTTCGGCTTTATTTCCCAGGCGCAGTTGCTCCTGTAAATTCCGTAGATGAGGGAAGGTTTCAATCAGATGTTCAACGTAACGGCGTTCGATATGTAGTTTCATAAAATTTGTTAAGCTTTGCTGATAGTTGAGTGAAGAAATTCGGCAATATGCAGCGGTTTATTAAAGCCGCCGTTATGAATCTGCATTTGACAAGAAAAACCGTTGGCGATGCATGCCGCATGCGGTTCGGCGCCTAGGGCCGGAAACAAGGCTAATCCGGCCATATCTTGGGAAGTCCGGTAATGTTCGTTTTCGAAGCCAAAATGTCCGGCCATGCCGCAACAGGAAGATTCGATCAGTTCAAAGTCCAGTCCTTGCACGCTTTTAAGCACTTTACGCATGGCTTTCATGGCCCCGACCGCTTTTTGATGGCAATGCCCATGGACAAGTAAACGCTGATGCTCCGCGGCAAAACTCAATGACCAGCGCTTTGCCGTTTGCTCTCTAGCGATAAACTCCTCCAGCAAAAGCGTCCGTTCCGCCAGTTTTACGGCTTTTTCACCCAAATCCATTTTTAGGTATTCGTCGCGCAAACTGAGTATACAGGACGGTTCCAGGCCGATAATCCAGCGGCCGGCGTCAATATGCGGCTGTAATGCATCGACTAGTTTTTTAGCGGCTTGTTTAGCTTGTTCAAGATAGCCGCTAGCAAAATAGGTGCGTCCGCAGCAAACAGGCGTTTGCCGGTTATCGGTCCGGCCGATTTCATGGACGGTATAACCGGCGGCGGTTAATAAATCAACAGCGGAGGTACTGACGTGCGGATTAAAATTGCGGTTAAAGGTATCGGTGAATAATACCACTTCATCTTTTTCTTTATCGGCGCCGGACAATACCGAAGCATGAGCGGTTGAAGCGTTTTGCGATTGTAGATGCGGCGGGACGGGAACCGGTAAACGTATTTTGCCGGAAATACCTAAATAGCGTTCAGCCAACCTTGCTAGCCAAGCATGCCGATTTCGAGCGGCTATGAGTTTGCCCGTTATCGGCCAGCGTAATATGCGCGGTAAATACGCCCATAGAGCGTGGCGGAAACTTATGCCTACGGTTTTTTTGCGTTGAGCCAGATATTCGGCTTTGATGGTCGCCATATCCACTTCGTTTTCGCATTCGCGTTTGCAGCCTTTGCAACTGACGCATAAATCCATCGCGTCAGCGAGTTCGGGACTGAACAGCGATTTTTCATCGCTAGCGTTTAAAGCCGCTTTCAGAAGTTTTACCCGGCCGCCCGGCGATAGCAATGGATTGCCGGTTACCCGAAAACTAGGGCACATAAGCCCTTTTTCAGTTTGTTCGCATTGCCGGCTGGCGATGCATACGGCTATGGCTTTGGCGAAATCCCCGCCGGTTTTGGGGATATCGGCATAAGCGTCGCCCATACCGGCGTTTTGATATGATGACCAGTCCAGGAAAAGTTTCATAACTTTTAAACAAAGGAAATAATTCTTTTATGCAAAAAAAGCGCCATACTCGTTAGAATGGCGAGAGATTATGAGGGCCGTCATTACATAAGGTATATCACGCCTTTTTAATACAAAATCGCCGAAACCATGGACGGGCGCTCTGTTGCAAAACCTACAATCGGTAAATAGCCGAACAAAAATACCTGACGAGTTAGCATGAATGAGTTTTCAAATACCTTATAGCCCAACGCCGGCCCCGGATCTTTATTCGTTGCCGATTATGCCTTTAGTGTTGATAGTTGCTATTGATTTCGAGTTGCATCAGTTAATTGCGGAAAGTCTGGAGAAGCATAATTTTCGGGCGGTAGCCGCCAAGTCCGGTCATGAAGGCATACGTCAGGCGGTTATGTTAAAACCGGATCTGGCGTTGCTGGATTTTGATTTGCCGGATATGGAGGCTCATGAAGTCTGCCGCCGCTTGAAAGCTGATGTCGATACTGAATCGATTCCGGTCATTTTCATGATTGCCAGCGACGCAACGGATAAGCTCCCGGACGGATTCGCGGCAGGTGGGGAGGATTATTTATGTAAACCCTTAAATCTCAATGAATTCTTGGTGCGGATTAAGCTTTGCTTAAATCTTTACGGCAGCCGCTTTAAACGGAAAACCAAAAAATCGGGTTGGTCGTGGTTGGGCGGACAAGCGCTCAATATGCCCGCATATCTTGAATTACCAATCGAGGAACAGCGTTTATCGGTTAAATTTCTTTCCGATAGCCTGTCATCGGCGCCGAAGGAGCGGTTAAGTAAAGAGCAAAATTTATTACATGAATTACATGTATATCAACTGAAGCTGGAAAAACAAAACGAAGCTTTACGGGAGTCGCGCGTTACCGCCGAGATGGCTTTGGAGCGTTATACCGAATTGTTTGATTTTGCGCCTACCGCCTATTTCATCTTAGGCCGCGATAGCTTAATTTATCAGACGAATTTTCGCGGCTCCCATTTGTTGAGCCGGGAGCGATTCAAAATCATCGGCCAGTATTTTGTCAATTATGTGATTAATACCGATCGGCAAATATTTATGGATTTTTTAGAAAATGTATTTGCCGCTACTCATAAACAATCGAATGAATTGTGTTTAAAGATTAACGGCAAAATTCATTGGGTTAATATAGACGCCAGTATTGCGGATAGCAGTTTGCGCACCTGTGTGGTCGATGTGACCGATATCAGCGAGCAAAAACGCATAGAGGCCGAAAAACAGAGTCTTTTGGATATTTTGGAAAACTCCCCGGATGCGATTGTCCGTTATGACCGCGATTTCCGCCGAATTTATGTGAATCGGGCATATTTGGGTCTGACGGAAACGGGTTTGATAATGGCGATCAACAAAACGCCGCGCGAGTATTGGAGCATGCTGTCGCCGGACGCCGATACTTATATGGAGCTGTTGAATACTATTATCGATACCGGCAATATGGTAACTTTGCAAGCTCAACGGTTGGATAAAAACGGACAAACCATTTACCTGGCGATATATCTGGTGCCGGAATTCGATCAATACGGTAAAGTCAATAGTATCTTGAGCATAAGCAGGGATATTACCGAACTTAAAGCGACTGAATGCCGTTTGGAGGAGTCCAGGGCGCAACTACGGGCGCTCAGCGCCCAGCGCGAAGAAACCCGGGAAGATGAACGCAAGCGCATTGCCCGTGAAATGCATGACGAACTTGGGCAGCGTTTAACGGCGCTACGTTTGGATATTGCTCGATTGCGGCTTAGATTTGGGAAAGACAATCCGGAGCTTTTTCATCAAGTCAAGGAAATGTTGCTTGCCGTTGACGCCACTATTCAAGTAGTGCGCAATGTCGCCGCGGATTTGAGGCCGGCGGTTTTGGATATGGGGATCAATCATGCCTTGGAATGGTTAGTAGCGGATTTTTGCAAGCGCTCCGGTATTTACTGCGATTTACAAATATTCAGCAGCGATGATTTTGCTTGGGATGATAGCCATGCCACGGCTATTTTTCGCATTGTTCAGGAATCGTTAACAAACGTCGCCCGTCATTCCGAGGCGGACAAAGTATGGGTGATCCTGGAGCGGCTGGAGTCCGAGTACCAGTTACAAATAATTGACAATGGGAAAGGTTTCGATTTAACAGGCGGGCCTAAACGCGGATCGTTCGGGCTGATTGGTATCGAAGAGCGCGTGCTGCTGTTGGGAGGAAAACTGATCGTGGAAACTGGATTGGGCAAAGGCGTTAAAATCCGCGTACGGTTTTCTATTCAACAAAAACGCTAAAAGACCGATTATAGTGATATGCATCACATAAATATAAAACATTTCTTTAATGAGCGTAACATTTACCTATTATATAAACAGTTTTGCCGCTAGAAAGAAGACACAGCCCGGCTGCTAAGCCCGGATGAATAAATTATATATTAAACTCCAGTGTAGATTATGATTAAAGTATTGATGGCGGATGATAACGCAATTCTGCGTGAAGGCTTAAAGCAATTATTCAAGTGGGCCGGCGACATACTGGTTTCGGGTATCGCCATAAATGGTTTGCAGGTTTTGGAACAGCTTAAACTGGGTGGTTTTGATATTTTGTTGCTGGATATGGCTATGCCGGAGCCTAATGGTTTGGATTTAATCGCCAGAATTCGCGCCTCCGGTAGCCAATTGCCGATTTTGGTGCTGACTATGCATAATGATCCGCAAATCGCTAAACTGACGTTACAGGCGGGCGCCTCCGGTTATCTTACCAAGGATACCGAACCGGAGAACATGCTAAAGGTAATACGCGACGTGGCTGCCGGTAACCAATATATTCCTTTTGGACTCAGTATTTGAGGCGTTATTCCAACGCCGTTTGATTAAGCTGGGGACGGCTCCCTCTCCCTCCGGGCAAATTTACGCATACAATTTTATACCTCCAACAAATTTAAAATAATCCACAAAACTGCATTAAAATCAAGGTGCTAGTACCCTCTCCCTCCGGGAGAGGGTTAGGGTGAGGGGATCAAATTGCAAAAAGCTTTATTTTCATCCCCTCACCCCAGCCCTCTCCCGGAGGGAGAGGGGGCTAAGTCATCGTTATTAATGATTTTTTTACTGCTTCTAAGATAATCCAGACCATACAGATATGTGTATAGATTAGCCATCCAAGATAGGGTCAGGTTGAGGGGATCAAATTAATCGTCTTTTGCTGTTTGGTAAGCAAAGGGTTTCGCCAGGGGTTCGCCGATAAAAATGCCTTGTCCGGGTTCGGATACGCTTTTCCAGTAGGCTTCTATCAAGCTGTTGCCGCGCAGATAAAAATAGAGCACTAAACTCGGATTCGGGAATTTCGCCGGGAAATTACATGGTTCGATTACCGAGCCGTAACTGCCGGTAACGCCGGCTTTTAACCATTCCAGAATATTCATTTGATCGCTACCCGACATGACGCCGCCCGATGAAGTCAGATGGTCGGCGATTGCGCCTGGCAGGTAGCGGTTTTCGGCCAAGTGCGGAATGTTGGTCAAGCCGGTAAAGTAAAACATCACATCTTTACGGCCGGCAATAAAGTCCTGCTCCAGATATTTGACAGACCAGAAATTTTCAAATTTTTCGGCAATTTCCGGAAATATCTGCGCGCGGCTGCTGCGCGTGGCGTCGGAAGTTTTTAACAAATAGGCTGTTCCTTGCGGGTGGGAATAGTCGGCGGCGATGCCGTTATCGATAAATTTTTTCGCTTCATTAAAATTGCCGCCGCTGATCGCCATGGTCGGACGCCATTTATAAACGGAAAACGGTTTATCGGTTTCGGATGCGTAATAGGGGCTCTTGCGTGTTTCAGAACAGCCGTTGGCGCAAAACGCCTGGTCAAATCCGGCGGCGAAAGCAGTTGTGATCGACATGCATTCGACACGGAACGGCATTAGCCATGTGAGTAGAAATGCTTGCACGTGGGGAGGGGTTTGTTCGTCTACTTGCAGTTTTAATTGCTGGAATTCATGTTCGGATAAAATCGCCTGATTCGGCATGAAGCGTATGTGTATGATCTGATTAGCGGGTATGCTCCGTTGCTGCTGATAATAAGCGCCGATTTTCAAGCTTAACTGATCGGCGTCATTGACGATAACGGCTAAATCCTTGGCGGTAAAATGCTGCGCGGGTCTATACAGGGGGGAAACGGGCTCGCTTAATGCGTTACCGCTAAAAAAACTGAAAATAAAAAAACAGATAATAATGTGTACCACTTTAAAACTGGCAGTCACGCTTTGCTCCCTCATGAGGTGTTTATTATTTTATAAGACCGAAGCCAGAATGGATAATTCCCTGTAAATACTTTAACCGATGGCGCGTCATTTGCAATGTTGATCCGCTTCGGAAACAAAAAATTGCGAATTATCGCCCATTTTTCATTAGGCCTATTCAAACGGCTTCCCTGATCTTTAAGCTTAAATAAATAATAACGATAAGATAGCAATAAACTGAAGCGTTGTGTTAATTAATCAAGTTTCGATTCATGCGGACGCTTTGATATAGTCTCTAAGATAAGCGTCATAGGTGGTTTTAATGCCTGCTTGCAGGCTGAATCGAGGTTTCCATCCCAAGGCGTGTAAGCGGGACGAGTCCATGAGTTTCCGGGGCGTACCGTCGGGCTTGCTCGGATCTTTATCGATATTGCCTTGAAATCCGATGATTTTGGCAATTTCCAGGGTGAGTTCTTCTATGGTTAAATCATCGCCGTAACCGACGTTAATCAGTGCCGGCGCAGCCGAATAATCCAAAAGTTTCTGATAAACGTCATCGGCAAGTTCGGCCAGAAAAACGCAAGCGGCCGCCATATCGTCCACATATAAGAATTCCCGGCGCGGCGTGCCGCTACCCCAGATGACTATCTCCGATAAATTTTCTTCCTTGGCGGCATGGATTTTCCTGATTAAAGCCGGCAGCACATGCGAGTTTTCCGGATCGTAATTATCGTTCGGCCCGTAAAGATTAGTCGGCATGGCGGCCAGATATTTTGTTCCGTATTGCTGATTGTAGGCCCGGCAGGTTTCTATGCCGGCGATTTTAGCAATGGCGTACGCCCGGTTGGTATTTTCCAGGACGCCTGTCAGCAGGTATTCCTCCTTGATGGGTTGCGGGCAATCGCGCGGATAAATACAACTGGAGCCTAGAAATATCAGGCGCGCGACGTTATTCAAATAGGCCGCGTGGATAATATTGGTTTGAATGGCGAGATTTTCATGAATGAACTCGGCCGGGTAAGTGTTATTGGCGTATATGCCGCCTACTTTCGCGGCGGCCAAAAATACGTATTCGGGTTTTTCGTCATTAAAAAACGCCTTCACGGCGTTTTGGTCGGTCAAGTCAAGTTCGGCGTGCGTACGCTGCAACAGGTTGTTGTAGCCCTTGTCCCTTAGCGTTCGAACCAGTGCGGAGCCTACCAGGCCACGATGCCCGGCGACATAAATCTTTGCGTTTTTATCCATATTCGATTAAGTGTAAGGTTAGTCGGGAATTTTGCGATGTTTAAAATTGACTCTATGTGAATTATAGTGGCTAAAACAACCGTTCGTCCTGAGCCCGTCGCGGGATGAACTCAACCGGAAGCCCAAATTATCATGGAACAAACCTGTTCAGAAAGACTACAAAGCACAAATAAAGCAGGTAACTGTGTAGGATGGGTAGAGGCGGAAGCCGAAACCCATCAATGTATTTCAAAATGACTAACTACTTGTAAATTTTGATGCCGCTAGTTAATTACCTGAACGCCCTTGGCCGTGATTAAGAATGATATGAGTTAAAAATATTTAACGACATCCAAGCTTAAGCAGAGTAAGCCCCATTAAAACTATATTAAGCCAGGATATTCATAATTTATTATTTTATCCTTAATAAAGACGATAAGTCTAGGTTAAGATGCCTTTGATAATCGGTTAAAGTTTCAATCCTATTATTCAGGTTTATGATATTGAGTACTTAACTCATGCACAGCCTCAACCATGGCTTTAACATGCTCAGGATCAACGTCCGGCAGTATGCCGTGGCCTAAGTTAAAAACATGGCCCGCGCCATGGCCGTAACGCTGCAGTATGTGGCCGACTTTGTCGCGGATGATCGCCGGTGAAGCATACAAGGCAATCGGGTCCATATTGCCTTGCAAGGCGACTTTGTCTCCGACCCGCGCCCTGGCGTGGCCGATATCCGTTTGCCAATCCAGGCCCAGCGCCTCGTAACCGCTATCCGCCATGGCTTCCAGCCATAATCCGCCGCCCTTGGTGAATAATATGCAGGGTATAGGCCGGCCGTTGCGATTTGTTTGTAACGACGCCCGGATTTGCCTGGCGTAATGCAGCGAAAACTGCAGATAATCGTCATGGCTGAGTATTCCGCCCCAGGTATCGAACACCATCACCACGTCCACGCCGGCGGCGATTTGCGCGTTCAGGTAGGCGGCGACCGCTTGCGCCAGTTTATCGAGCAAAAGATGCATGGCTTGCGGCTGTTCGAACATCAGGCTTTTTACAAGCTGAAAATTTTTACTGCTTTTGCCTTCCACCATATAAGTCGCCAACGTCCAGGGGCTGCCGGAAAATCCGATCAAGGGAGCGCGGCCTTGCAATTGCGATTTAATTTGCCGAACGGCGTCCATCACATAACGCAGCTCGGTTTCGGGGTCTGGAACCGGCAGTTTTTTAATATCGTCAACGGTTCTGAGCGGACGGGCAAAGCTAGGACCTTCGCTTTCAACAAAGCTTAGCCCCAAACCCATGGCGTCGGGGATAGTCAGAATGTCGGAAAACAAAATGGCGGCGTCGAAATCGAATCTGGCCAGCGGTTGCAAAGTCACTTCGCAGGCCAGCCCCGGATTCATGCATAACTGCATAAAGCTGCCGGCCTTGGCGCGCGTGGCGCGGTATTCGGGTAAATAGCGCCCGGCTTGACGCATCATCCAAACCGGGGTGCGTTCGGTCGGCTGTTTTAACAGTGCTCTGATCAGTAGATCGTTTTGTAAAGAAGTCATTCTGGTTTTAAGTTTTAGTGGCGGCTTTCATTCTGAACAGATCTGAAACGTTTTTCCAGAGCTTGTTGGAATTCCTGGGGTAAAGTGCTTTTAATTTGTTTTGCTTCGTTAGCGGTATTGAACGAACCGTAAATCAATACGAATTTTTCCTGATTGTTTCTGGTGATTGGATAGTATGTGAGATCTTTATATTCCCTATATTTTTTTAAGAACTGATCCGCCGAGGCTTTGCTGGATAAGACCATGACTTGTAAAGTGTAATGTTCGGCCGGCTGCGCCATTATCCAGTCCCGGTTATCGGCCGGTTTTTCCGAATTTGCCTGCTTGGCGGGGTTTTTCTCCGCTAGCACCGGCTGCTGGCGCGTTTCCGGCTGGGCGGCCGCTACTGCTATAGGCTGGGGTTTTTCGGTTTGCTTGGGCTTTTCGGGTTGGACGCTAATTTGGGTGGGCTGTGCTTCAGGCGCCGGAATTTTTAGGGGCTCCTTGACGGCGGGTTTTTCCTCCGGCTCCATGTTTGCCGGCTTGGCGGATTTTTTCTCCGCTTGAAGCGGCTGTTGGCGCGCTTCCGGCTGGATGGCCGCTATAGCCTTGGGCTTTTCGGTTTGCTTGGGTTTTTCGGGTAGTACATTAAATTGGCTAGTCTCTTCCGCGGTTATAAGCGTTTTGGCGCCGGTTTTTTCATATGGAACGACGGCAAGAGGCGGCGGCGGCGGCAGGATTTCGGATTTTATTTCCGGTTGATTAGCCGGCAAGAGCGCTTGCAGGGCTTGGTTTTCGGCTTGTTGGTTTATCGGCGCCGATGGCGATTCGATTGGCGGAAGCGGTATTTTGGTTGCCGGAGTTTCGGCATGGGTAGCTTTTGTTTCCGCTTCAGGATGGGCGTTGCCGGTGGAAAGTTGGCTTGGCGCGTTTTGGCTGGGAGCCAATAATGGAAAATCCTGAAGGCCTATGAACGCAAGCGCGGTAACTATCGAGGCCGCCAGCCCGATTCCCAGCCAGGTGAATTTGTGCCGCCGTTGCTGATTGAATTTAGGCATTATGTTTAGTATTTTGCCCGGAATGCCGTGAGTTTCCCGGTAAATCTCAGTCACTAAATTATCGGTGATTACCTGAAATGTGAAATTTGCGCCGGGTTGCGCGGAAAGGTTTTGTAGATAATCCCGGCATTGCGCTAAATTCAATTGCGGTAATTCAATAAAATGACACTCATCCACGGCTTTGTCCGAAGTGCGTTTGATATGAAACTCGTCATAGGTCATGGCGAAAACCAGTCTCAAACCGTTGATGGATTCCGAGAGTCCGATCAATTCCCCAATCAGACCCGGCGCCAGTTCGCCGGCGTCGTCTATAATCAAAATCACTTGTTGTTTTTCGCAAAAATGGCGTAGTGACGTCAGATCGAATCCATAATGCGAATCTTTAAGATTCAAGTACCGGTTTAAATCCATAATAATGGATTCAAAACTTAAATTTGACGAGCCTTGTTGCGCGTATATCGGCCATTGCTCTCTACGGCAATCTTGCAAGGCATTTAGAAAAGTGGTTTTGCCGATGCCTTCCGCACCGCAAATGATAAGCGGTTGGCGTAGATTAGTTAATAGATGAATGAATAAATCCAGCTTTTGGGAGCGCTCCTGAGTAAGTAAAGTGTGCATAGTATAAAGTTACATTATCCGGCGTACTGATTCAATGTTTCAAGCAATTGTGCTGGAGTAACATTCATGGGCAAGGTTGCTTTGCCGATGGCCTCTAAAAGAATGAGCCGTATTTTGCCGTCAAGATTCTTTTTGTCAACAGACATCAATTCCAAAAAGCGTTGGGCGTTCATTTGGGCGGGCGGCGAAACTTGCAGATTCGCGTTTTTGAAAATAGCGGTAATTCTGTTTACATCTTCCGCGCTTAACCAGCCTAATCGCTTGGACAAATCGGCGGCGTAACAGGTCCCGATCGCTACCGCTTCTCCGTGCAGATAGCCCGAGTATCCGGCGCCGGTTTCGATGGCATGGCCGAAAGTATGGCCTAAATTAAGCGTTGCGCGGACGCCGGATTCAAATTCGTCCTCACCGACTATCTCAGCCTTGATGCCACAGGAGCGCTCAATTGCGTAAGTAAGCGCCGATTTGTCCCTTGCCAGCAAAGCCCGCATATTCGTTTCCAGCCAGGTCAGGAATTCGGGGTCGCGGATTAATCCGTATTTGATGACTTCAGCCAATCCGGCGGAAAGTTGCCGGTCTTCCAGGCTATCAAGCGCATCTACGTCGGCGATGACGCATTGGGGTTGCCAAAACGCGCCTATCATATTTTTGCCCAGCGTGTGGTTAACCCCGGTTTTACCGCCTACGGACGAATCGACCTGAGCGAGTAAAGTGGTCGGAATCTGGATAAAAGGAATGCCGCGTTGATAGCAGGCGGCGGCAAATCCGCCCATATCGCCTATTACGCCGCCGCCCAGCGCGATAAGCGTCGAATTGCGGTTAAATTTTTTAGCGAGTAAATGATCGAAGATCCGCTCTAAATACTGGAGCGTTTTGTATTGTTCGCCATCCGGTAAAATGACGGTTTCCAATTGATAATCGTGCAGGGCCGCTTCCAGTTTAGGGAGAAACAAAGGGGCTACCGTCGTATTGCTGACAATAAGCGCCTGCTTGGCCGGGATGTGCCGAATCAATAATTCGGATTGGTTCAGCAAGCCGGAGCCGATATAGATCGGGTAGCCGCGGCCATTGCCTAATTCAACCTGCAGAGTTTTCATGATTTTCCATTGCAGCTTGATACTGCTGAAGTATGGTTTTAACTACGATTTTACCCGGCGTGGAGCCGGAATCTATTTTAAAATCGGCGCATTCCCTATAGAACGGCTCCCGTTGCGCCAGCAGGCCTTGGAGACGTTTTTTGGGATTAGCGGTTTTCAATAAAGGTCTTTGCGTATCGAACCGTGTTCTGTACAGTATTTTATCGATAGAGCATTGCAAATAGACGACGAAGCCGTTATTCATTAAGGCGGCGCGGTTTTCCGGATTGAGAATTACGCCGCCGCCGGTCGCTAAAACGATGCCTTGTAACTCGGTCAGTTGTTGAATGACCAATTGTTCCCTCATCCTGAAGCCTTCCTCGCCTTCGTAAGAAAATATAGTGGAAATAGTCGTGCCGGTGGTTTCTTCAATAACTTTGTCGCTATCGTAAAAAGGCCGTTGCAAAGCTTTGGCTAGCTGCTTGCCTATAGTCGTTTTGCCGACGCCCATTAAGCCGATTAAATAAATATTATCCATTTTTTTCATGAGCAAGAGCGAGTGCTTGGAATGGCGTTATTTTAAGGCGTTGAACTGACCGGCAATCTGGCGCTGGATTTTTTCAGCCATTGCCCTACGGTCTTGGGCGTCGCGAATAGGCCGGCCTACGACTAAATAATCAGCGCCGCTTTGCAGGGCCTGTTCAACGCTGACAGCGCGTTTTTGATCATCGTCTTCACGGTTGTCCACCGGTCTGATGCCCGGAGTGATCACCAACAGGCGTTGACCCAATTGTTCGCGTATCATGGCGGCTTCAAGCCCTGAAGATACTATGCCGTCGCAACCCAATTGCAAGGCTCTTTTGGCGCGGGATAGCACCAATTCCTGGACATTGCATTTAAACCCCAAATCATCTAGATCGCCGCGATCAAGGCTGGTAAGCGCGGTAACCGCCAGTACTTTTAACGCGCCCTTGGACTCGGCGGCGGCCCGCATCATGGCGTCGTTACCGTGTATGGTAGCCAAATCCACGCCTTTATTGCTTAAAGCCTTGATGGCTCGGCCTACCGTCGCCGGAATGTCGAAGAATTTTAAATCGACAAACACTTTTTTATGACGGACTTTCAACCATTCAATGAAACCAAAATAGTCTCCGGACATGAACAGCTCCATACCGAGTTTATAGAAAATAACCGTATCGTCCAATTCAGTCACCAAATTCATTGCCTCGGCTATATCCGGTACATCCAGCGCCATAATTAAACGCTCGCCCGGAGGAATTTGCTTGGTTGATAAATTGGTAGCGTATGTCATGCCGGATTTCCAGATTGATAAAAGCCTGTGAATGAGTAAAATAGCTAATTCTATCCGATGTCTGCAATTCTTGTATATTTTTAGGGTATCTTTGATTGAACCGGCTGCATATATATTTATCACATACCAAATTCGTTAATACTATTTTGCTATCTTAGCAACCCCCAGGAGTAATCAAGGTACCACGTTATGAACCAGACACGCTCAAAAGGGCTCATAAGGCCGTTAAATTCGCAATTACAAGGCCTTACGCGTGCGATTGATACTTTGCTGGTTTTCGGTTCGCTCTTGGTTTCATTAAAGGTTTACGCCACGCCTCTCACCCCCGAATATTTGCTGCTCTGTTTGAGCAGTATCGTGCTTTTTAGCCTGTTTGCCGAAAATCAGGAAATTTACCACGGCTGGCGTGGAGCCCCCATGTTTGACGAAGCCATGCGGATTTTTTTTGCATGGATGTCTACTTTCGTGTTTATTGTCATTGGTCTGTATTTATCAAGCTCCACTTTTCATTATTCGAAACCGGTGATTGAATTGTGGCTGCCATTGGCGCCGTCATCCATAATTCTTATTCATACAGTCCGCCGGGCTATGTTGTCCTACTTTAGGATGCACGGATTAAATACCCGTACTTACGCGATTTTGGGCGCAAATTCTCTTGGACGTAGACTGAACGCCGCTTTAACGGACATGCCTTGGCTAGGTTACAGTTTTGTGGGTTATTTTGACGACCGTTCGCATGGCGTCGGATCGCGTCTCGAGGAATCTCAGCAGAAAACCGGCAATTTTCGGGATTTGCTGGTCATGGCGCAAAACGTCGACATCGACCACATTTACATTACGTTGCCGTTGCGGGCCGAACAAAGGATTAGCCAATTAATTCAAGAGCTTGCGGATAGTACGGTTTCCGTTAATATTGTTCCGGATTTTTTTACTTTTAATTTAATTCAATCTAAATGGAGTAATGTACAGGGAATTCCGGTAGTCAGCGTCTTCGATACGCCGTTTAATGCGATTAACGGCGCTACCAAGCGCATTGAAGACGTCATATTGAGCTTGGTTATTTTGACGATTATTGCTATTCCCATGCTGATTATCGCTGTCGCCATTAAAATGACTTCGCCGGGACCTATAATATTCAAGCAAAAGCGTTATGGAATTAAAGGCGAACAAATTGAAGTATGGAAGTTCCGTTCGATGGTGGTCTGCGAAAATGGCGATACTATCAAACAAGCAACGCCCAACGATAATAGGGTCACGCCTTTAGGCGGGTTTTTACGCCGTACTTCACTGGACGAATTGCCGCAGTTCATCAATGTGTTGCAGGGCACAATGTCGGTAGTCGGGCCGCGGCCTCACGCCATCGCGCATAACGAATACTACCGTAAGCAAATTCAGGGCTACATGTTGCGCCACAAAGTTAAGCCCGGCATTACCGGCCAGGCGCAAATCAATGGCTGTCGGGGAGAGACCGATACGATAGAGAAAATGGAGGCGCGCATCCATCACGATTTGGAATATCTGCGTAATTGGTCGTTGTGGCTGGATCTGAAAATTGTATTTATGACCATATTTAAAGGCTTTGTAAGCAAACAAGCGTATTGATTTACTTACCAGATTAAATCGTCCGGAATCCGATAAGCCGCATAAGGATCGTCGGCCGCTGTTACCTGCTTGTTTTCATTGAGCAAAACGACGTAGCCTGCATCTCGCTCCCTGATCTTGGCGACAATTTCAGCCGGGACAATTTCATAGCTATTATCTATATTGATGATGCCGGCCCGGCCTTCAATCAAAGCTAACCGGACGTTTTCCTTGACATAGAGTTTTTTTACTTTGTTTTTGTCATTAAATTGGTAGCTAACGCCATCGCTATTCTGATCGATGCGGTTATTCATTACCATTTGTTTTATCTGCGCCGCCAGGGCTTTCTGTTCCTCGGCGTTTTTTCGAATTTGGTTAAGTTGACGGTCGCGTTCGGCTTGCTGCAAGCGGGCGTGTTCAACGTTATTTTTGAGTTCGTCAACGATCTCGACGCCCTGGTTATGCTGCAACTTGGTTTGCTTACGTTTGTCGGCCTTGATTTGTTTGGCTTTGGCGTCGTTAGCCAGTCCGGATTTGAGAAGCTGCTCCTGTAACGATAATGTTTGGGGTTTTTTCATGGTTTCCGCGCCCAGCCTAGGGTTAAAAAAACAAACCGTCTATCGGTGAAGATGCGGAAGCGAAACGCCGGCGCGGCATGCGTCCGGCCAGAAACGCCTCCCGTCCCGCTTCAATACCTTTTTTCATCGCCGAAGCCATCAACACCGGATTCTTGGCGGCGGCTATCGCCGTGTTCATCAATACGCCGTCGCAACCTAGCTCCATTGCAATCGCGGCGTCCGAGGCCGTACCTACTCCGGCGTCAACCAAGATCGGGACTTTGGCGTTTTCAATAATCGTTAACAGATTATAAGGGTTACGGATGCCCAGTCCCGAGCCAATCGGCGCGGCCAAAGGCATGACCGCCACGCAGCCTATTTCCTCGAGGCGTTTGGCGGCGATCGGGTCGTCGTTGGTGTATACCATTACGTCAAAACCTTCTTTTACCAGTATTTTTGCGGCGGTATAAGTTTCGGAGACATCGGGAAACAAAGTTAATTGATCGGCCAATACCTCCAGTTTCACCAGATTGCGCCCATCCAGCAGTTCCCTGGCCAGCCGGCAGGTTCTGACGGCGTCTTCAGCGGTAAAGCATCCGGCGGTATTTGGTAGAATGGTATATTTGCGCGGGGAAACGACATCAAGCAAATTAGGCTCGCCGGGATTTTGGCCGATATTGGTGCGGCGTATGGCCACGGTAACGATTTCGGCGCCGCTGGCGGCGATAGCCGCTCCGGTTTCTTCCAGATCTTTGTATTTACCGGTGCCTACCAGCAAACGGGAATGATAATTTTTACCGGCGATCGTGAAGAAATCTTCTTCTCCGCCGCCAATGGCGTGAACGATTTCCAAGCGGTCGTCCGCCGTTAAAAACTTTGCGCCGTATAGGCTAAACGGTAAAATTTCTTTGTTCATTTCCACGGCAATGCGTTTGCCGGTGAGGCCCAAATCGGCGACTACATCGGCTACGGTACTGTTGTCCGCGTATTCGCGAGGCTCGCCATTAACCAGTATTTTCATGCTTTAAACTCTGGTATGTATTACGGAACGGCGTTGTTGAACGGCGCCGGCCAGCTCGTTAAGTAATTTGACGCTATCTTCCCAACCCAGACAGGCGTCGGTAATGCTTTGGCCGAATATTAGCGGTTTGTTTTCTTCAACGTCCTGACGGCCGGCCACAAGATGGCTTTCCGCCATGATACCGACGATACGCATATCGCCGCCGGCGATTTGGCCCGCCACATCTTGCGCAACATGCATTTGCCGTTCATATTTTTTCTGGCAATTGGCGTGGCTGAAATCTATCATGATATTTGGCCGCAATCCGGCTTGTTGCAGGCCATCGGCTACCTGATCCACGCTTACTTCGTCATAGTTGGGACGGTTATTGCCGCCTCTAAGGATGATATGCGCATCTTCATTGCCGCGCGTCGAAAAAATCGCCGACCGGCCTTCCTTGGTTAACGACAGAAAATGATGCGGGCTCATCGCCGCATTGATGGCGTCTATGGCGATTTTAATGCCCCCGTCCGTGGCGTTTTTAAACCCGACCGGGCAGGATAAACCGGAAGCCAATTCCCTATGCACCTGGCTTTCCGTGGTTCTGGCGCCGATCGCGCCCCAACTGATCAAGTCGGATACATATTGCGGCGTAATTAAATCCAGATATTCGGTGGCGGCGCTAACGCCAAGATTGTTAATATCCAGCAATAATTGCCTTGCCGTACGCAATCCTTTGTTGATATTGAAACTCGAATTCAAATCAGGATCGTTGATCAACCCTTTCCAACCCACGGTAGTACGCGGTTTTTCAAAATAAACCCTCATGACTATTACCAGATCGTCCTGCCGTTCTTCCATCACGGCCTTCAAGCGTCCGGCGTATTCGACCGCGGCTTCGGGATCGTGAATTGAGCAAGGGCCTATGACCACCAGCAGCCTATCGTCCTCGCCCGTCAGTATATTATGTATCGCCGCCCGGCATTTCAATATGGTTTTAGCGGCGGCTTCCGTCATCGGAATTTCATTGTGAACCTGTATCGGCGCTACGACTTCCTTGGTTTCACATATCCTTAAATCATCGGTGTTAAAGTTTGTTTGCATGACAATAGGCTGTTAGCTTTCAAATAAATATGGGCGTCTATTCTAACCAATTTTACCGGTGTTAATGTTACCTTATGAATACTGTAGGGTTACGGGGGGGAATGACAAATATTCCGCCCACAAACATTATTTGGGTAAGAAAAGCTTAATTTGGGAAGAATAATCGCTCCTCTAATCCAGGACTTCCATTCCGCCTAAATAGGGGCGCAAGGCTTCCGGTAGCTTAATAGAGCCATCGGCGTTCTGATAATTTTCCATGACCGCTATCAGCGTTCTGCCGGCGGCGAGCCCGGAACCGTTCAAGGTGTGCAGCAGCTCGGGTTTGCCGGTTTCCGGGTTACGCCAACGCGCTTGTAGACGGCGGGCCTGGAAATCCTTGAAATTGCTGCATGACGAAATTTCCCTATATTTTTGCTGTCCCGGCAACCAGACTTCCAGGTCATAAGTTTTAGCCGCGGAAAAACCGGTATCGCCCGCGCATAACAACATTTTCCGGTAAGGTAATTTTAACTTCCGCAAAATATTTTCAGCATGGCCGGTCAATTCTTCGTGCGCCTGGACGGAAAGCTCCGGTTTGACGATTTGCACCAGTTCGACTTTCTCAAATTGATGCTGGCGGATCATGCCGCGCACATCGCTGCCGTAAGCGCCGGCTTCGCTACGGAAACACGGCGTGTGGCAGACAAATTTCAACGGTAGTTGTTTGGCTTCAACTATCGAATCGCGGACGATATTGGTGACAGGCACTTCCGCGGTCGGGATTAAATAAAAGGCGGGATCGTTTTTAACAGAGAAAAGATCCGCCTCGAATTTCGGCAATTGTCCGGTTCCTCGCAGGCTGGCGGCGTTAACCATATACGGCACATAGGTTTCCTGGTAATCATGTTCATTGACATGAGTATCCAGCATTAATTGGATAATGGCGCGTTGCAGGCTGGCGAGTTTGCCGGTCAGCACGACAAATCGGGCCCCGGCGAGTTTGGCGCCCAGTTCGAAATTCATGCCTAAATTCTCGCCGAGATCGACGTGATCTTTCGGCGTAAATGTGAAGGCGGGCAAATCGCCCCAACGGTTGATTTCCAGATTATCGGCGTCGCTGTTACCGGCAGGCACCGAGGCGTCCAAAATATTGGGTATGCCTTCCAGCAAAATATTCAGTTGGTTTTGCACGTCCTGTAATTCAGTTTCAGCCGTTTTAAGCTGATCGCCCAAATCCTGCATTTGATCAAGCAAACCTTGAATATCCAGGCCTTGCGCTTTTGCTTGGCCTACGGCTTTGGAACGGTTGTTGCGCTCGTTTTGCAAGTTTTGAGTTTTAACTTGAATGTCTTTACGACGTTCCTCTAGAGCCTGATAAGCGGATTCATCAAATTCAAAGTTGCGTCTTTGCAGCTGTTGCAGGACTTGCTCCATCTCATTTCTAAACAAACGTGGATCTAACATGTCGATGTGTTACCTGTATAATAATTTTGGAAACCGATATCCCGGCGCCGGAATTAATGCGCCGAGAAGAGATTTGCGCAATAAAAAACAACATTGGATTAAAATTTAAAGAAATGTTCCCGGTAATAGCGTAATTCCTCAATGGATTCGATGATGTCCTCCAAGGCCTGGTGAGCGGACTTTTTCTGAAAACCGTTTTTGATTTCAGGCGCCCAGCGTCCGGCCAATTCCTTAATGGAGGATACGTCAAGATTCCGGTAATGAAAAAATGCTTCCAGTCTAGGCATATATCGATATAAAAACCGCCGATCCTGGCATATACTATTGCCGCACATGGGCGAAGTTTTAGCCGGCAGCCATCGGGTTAAAAATTCAATGGTAAGCGTTTCCGCCATTGCATCGTTTATAGATGAATTTTTAACGCGTTCAATCAAGCCGGATTGTCCATGATGTTTCTGGTTCCACTCGTCCATTGCCTCCAGGGCGGCGTCGCTCTGTTTTAAGGCAAGCACCGGACCGGTGGCGAGAATATTAAGATTTTTATCGGTTACCAAAGTGGCTATTTCAATAATCAGATCCTGATCGGGATTTAGACCGGTCATTTCCAGATCAATCCAGATAAGATTGCTAGCATCCTGAGACATTTTATTTTGGTGATTTATAGTATAGTTGTAGTAGATTGTAGCATTAGCTAATCCGTGTCGCTATTCGTTAACCCTATCCGTATTCAAAATGAACATGTTTACCGTTATCTTTTTAATTGCGTTGGCGTCGTCTTACGGCGTTCAATTCTGGTTGTCCGCTAGGCAAAAATCCTATGTGTTATCGCATAGGGAGCAAGTGCCCGAAGCTTTTGCAGACAGAGTGCCGTTAAGCGCCCATCAAAAAGCGGCGGATTACACTATCGAAAAAAGCCGTCTGGGCGACATAGATAGTGTCGTGGGTTTGGTGTTTTTATTATTGCTTACGTTAGGCGGTGGGGTCAGCCTAACGTTCGATTTTTGGGGGACGTTTGATTTTTCGCCGATGTTTACTGATTTGGCGGCTTTAGGCAGTGTATTTCTGCTGATGACCTTAATAGAAATACCATTTAGTCTCTATCAAACGTTTGTAATAGAAGAAAAATTCGGGTTTAACAAAAGTACGCTGGTTCAATTTATTAAAGATCAGTTGATTTCGTTAACCTTGAGCGCGGCTATTGGTTTGCCGATAATGGCGCTTATTTTATGGGTAATGGAAAGCGTAGGCAATTTATGGTGGTTATGCGCCTGGTTGATTGTCATGAGTTTTTCGCTATTAATGAGTTGGCTGTTTCCGACTGTAATTGCGCCTTTATTCAATAAATTTACCCCGATGGAAGAGGGTAGTTTGAAAGAGCGTATTCAAAATCTTTTGCAACGGTGCGGATTTAACAGCAAAGGCATATTTATCATGGACGGCTCTCGCCGTTCAGGTCATGGTAATGCTTATTTTACCGGCCTTGGAAACAATAAACGTATTGTATTTTTCGACACTCTGATTAAATCGTTGGATGAAGACGAACTTGAAGCTGTGCTGGCGCATGAACTCGGACACTTCAAACGCAAACATGTGATCAAAATGCTCGTCGCCTCGGCGGTCATGACGCTAATCAGTTTTGCCGTGTTAGGCTGGCTGATTACCGAGAGCTGGTTTTTTGATGGATTGGGCGTAAATACGCATTCCAATGCGGCGGCGCTGCTGTTATTTATTCTGGTTTCGCCGGTATTCACAACGTTTATGCAGCCCATCAGCGCTTATTTTCAGCGTCAATTTGAGTTTGAAGCGGATGATTTTGCCGCCGAACAAGCGCAAGGAAGTAAAATGATTAGTGGTTTGGTAAAGCTCTACGAGGAAAACGCCAGCACCCTTACCCCTGATCCGTTATATTCGGCATTTCATTATAGCCACCCGCCGGCGGCTATTCGCATTGCGCATATCGAAACAAAAATGCATTCCGCTTAATGACGCTCAGTAAGGGTTTAGTCGTAGCCCATCTTGGTCAAGGGATTGCCGTTGAGGTGGGCGAACAAACGATACTCTGTCAAACCATACGCAAGCTGGAGCAAGTCACCGTTGGCGATCAGGTATTGATCTCCTTAAGTCCAGAGGGTAATGGCCGGGTAGAACAAATATTGTCCAGACGTTCCGTATTGCAACGCCCTGGACGTAATGATCAAATTCGGCCGGTTGCTGCTAATATAGATAATGTTTTTGTAGTACTCGCCGCCGAGCCGGAATGCGATTTTCTGCTGTTGGATCAATATTTGGCGATTTGCGAAAACTGTAATATCGAAGCCGGAATGATTTTCAACAAAATTGACTTGTCCCATCATGACGTGATGGAACAGGAATTAATTTACTATCAGTCGCTTAATTATCAAGTTCACCGGGTCAGCGTCATACGGAATATCGGTATGGAAGCTTTGCGAATGATTTTAAGCGACAAAACCAGTATGTTCGCGGGCCAGTCAGGGGTTGGTAAATCTTCTTTAACTAACGCCCTTATTCCGGATAAGGATTTACGAATTAATAGCGTCTCGGAAACCACGCGTCATGGCAGGCATACCACGACAGCATCCAGACTTTATCACTTGCCGGGAGGCGGAGATTTAATCGATAGTCCCGGAGTCGCTATTTTTGGACTGGCGGGTTTTAGCGAGGCGCAATTGGCATGGGGGTATCGGGAGTTTCAATCATTAATAAACCAATGCCGTTATAACGACTGCCGTCATGTTAACGATAAAGATTGTGCTGTGCGGGCAGCGGTGGAAACCGGTACAATTTCCGCCAGCCGCTATCGGAGATTCTTAAAACTCCGGGAAAAAATACCTTCTGTCAATTATGCCCGGCCTTAATTTTAATTAAAGTGGGTAAAATCAATTACGTATGGGTTTAATTATTGATTTACAAGTTTTTCCAGGGGGGCTGAAATTGAGATGGCCGATGTCGTCAGGCGGCCGGATTTGGCATATTCACATAGATTAAAATTATGATCATTACCTTGCTAAGACACGCCACAGCGGAAGAAGGGGGGTTGACGGTACCGGATGCGGAACGGGCGCTAACCGAAAAGGGAGTAAAACAGGTAAAAAGGGTAGCGGCTTTTTGCCAAGCCAACCAATTATCGCCTGGCGCTTTATTTTCCAGCCCTATCCTGCGCGCGCTGCAGACCGCAAGGATTTTACAAACTCAACTGGCGGCTTGTCCGGTGGTGGCGATCGCCGATTGGCTTGGGCTAAACGCTTCGCCTCAGCGCATGGTCGCCGAGCTTAACGCGCTTGCCGCTAGAAACAAAGATGATATTTGGCTGGTCGGCCATGAACCTAGTTTTTCCGATTTAATCGGTTTTTTATTAAAATGTAGCGGGGATAATTTCAATATAAAAAAAGCTTCGTTAACCCGTATAGATATGCGCTATGAAGATGATATGCCGACGGCTAGTTTGTTATGGAGTATCCCTTGTTCGTTACTCTCATAAAAAGGCGCTTCAATAAAAAAGCCGGCCAGCCAAAGAGATTAATGATGTTTTTCCAGCTGTTATTGAGCAATGTCTGAAATGTACGATGTTTTCGTTAGCGGAGTTAATCCCGGTAGAATTGGGGAATTGGAAAGCATTAGGGAAAACGTTCGCGCGACCTTGGGTATCGCCGGCGACAGTCTGGAAATGTTGCTGAATGCAAACGGGCAATTAATCTGTATCCAGGAAAATATTCCGGAGAATAAGGCCAGCAAAATTTGCCAGGTTTTAACCGAATTGGGCTTGTTAAGCTCATACGAACGGACTAACGCCAAGCGTTGGAGCAATCTGTCGCTAGGTTCGCCGGAAAGTCCCGCTAGTAAAACGTTTACCTGTTCGGTATGCCAACAAGAACACCCGGCCGCTGACGAGCGCGAAACCGGAATTTGCTTGAATTGTAGTAAAGAAAAGGACCATGCCCGGCAAATTCAAGATGAAATAGCTGAAATTGAAGCCTTGCGTAAAAGCATGCTTCTGGAAGCCCGGCTTCAGGAACAAAGGGAGGAAGCCGAGAAACGCAGAATGCAGCAAACTAAGGATCATGCGCTAACGGAAGAGCAAATAGTCATGGATGAAGATCAGCAGGCCAAACAACCCACAGCGAGTTTTAATCCGCCGTCATTTCTAAATAAATACATCATTCCGGCCATATTGCTGGCTATTTGTTTTGCCGGGATAAGCGCATATTTTCTCTGGCCCGTGCAAAATCCGTCCAATAGCCCCCCCGTTAAAAAATTTGCTCGGGAAACGGATATTGCTGGCCAGATAGCCGCGGACAATAGCGGAAATACGGTTAAAAATCCCGTTGCAGACGACAAATTCAGCGATCGGTTTCCAAAATACATGGATATTATGAATGCTGTTCCGATGCCGGCGGCGGGCCAATTCGGCAGTACGCCGGAATTAATATCGGCCGTTCATAACATCAAGAATTTCTTGATTGATTTAAATGCTCCGCGGACGCCTGCAATATCCGAAAAAAGATTATTTGTAACAACTCTTTACCAGGAACAGGATAGCGATGTTGAATGGAATAGATTCCTTGTTGAACAGGCCAAGGAGTTTATTAAAAACGATCGATTCAAAGATGCTTTCAGATTGAGTCAGTTGCAAACCGATTTAACGGATCATATTGACGTTAGCGCCGCAATATTAACCGAGTTTTTTAAACTAGGCCGCAAGGATTTGTTCGACGCCATGCTGAGCAAATTGAATCAGCGCATTAAAACACAAACGCCGGAAATGCAAATAATCGACACTGCTCAGCTTGAATCAGCGCTGCAGCCTATTGGGGTTGGGCAAAATTGGGCGGCGGAGGCTGAAAGAGAGGCGTTTAATTTAAGCGATCCGGTTAAAACGGGTTTGGTTTTCAGCAAAATTGCGGTTTTTGAAAAAAGCGCGGGAGAAACTGAAAGCCTGAATCGGCATTTAGCGATTGCCCAGGATAAACTTAACGCGGTAACACCCAGTTTTGAGCAATTTAGCGGTTTAATTAATTTAGCGCTGGATTATACAAAAATCGGCAATAATCTTAATGCTGAAGTCTCCCTTATTTTAGCCGAACTGTCTTTGATTAAATTGGACGCGGCCAGTCAGGCGACCGGTTTATCCATGCTGCTGAAATCCGCTTATAAAATAAATAACGGCGCCTATATCAAAAAATACGCCGATTTAATACATAACCCGGCCTCAATTTCCAAAGCGAGCTATCAAAGTATCGAAACGCAATATCATGACAATACCGATATGGATGTCAGCAAACCTTTAGCCCGTATTACCGAACCAGGTTTTTTAAGTTTGGCGATGGCTTATGCCGGTTTATTGGAAATGGATCCCGTCATGCAAAATATCTGGTTCGATGGCGCGGAGCAACAGCTTGCATTGATGGCCGATCACGAAGCCAGAGTGCTAGCCTGTAGCAAGATCGCCCGCTATATGTACCGCCAGAAACATATCAACCCGGCGCTTAATTTATTCGATCAGGCCGGGGCAATGGCTAAAACCATCGCCAACCCGCAAATGCGCGATGCGGCGCTTGTCATGTTGGCTAGCGATAAAGCGCGGGTATTATTGACCGAAAGCGCGAAACAGACTGTGGATTTGATCCAAGACGAGGGATTAAAAGCCGCTTTTTATAAAATGCTTAATTATCAAGAGGAGCAACTCGCCGGAATCAGTTTTTAATTTCAGCCTCTTTTTAGTTCAAACACTCGGCATACTATACGTTTTTGATAACAAGGATCCCAATTTGATGAAAATATCCAATGGGCCGGCTATCCGCCGTATTGCCTTAACGCCCGGGGAGCCAGCCGGCATAGGACCGGATTTATGCATACAATTGGCGCAATATTCTCAGGCTTGCCAATTGGTGGCGATCGCCGATCCGGAATTGCTCCGCCAGCGCGCCCGGTTACTTAATCTACCGCTTGATATCCGCATTTTTGATCAAGGCGAGCTTGAAATTCCGCCCCCGGCGACTTTGACGGTACTACCGGCGGCATTGGCTGAAAAAGCGTATTGCGGCCAATTAAACCCGGCGAATAGCGGCTATGTGCTGGAA
The DNA here is from genome assembly GCA_050015235.1 of Methylomonas sp. Classification (GTDB taxonomy): domain Bacteria; phylum Pseudomonadota; class Gammaproteobacteria; order Methylococcales; family Methylomonadaceae; genus Methylomonas. The sequence goes on from JBEKBU010000009.1 coordinate 30,520, forward strand.
ACTATTCGGCTAGCCGCGCAAGGCTGCCTGAACGGCCGTTTCGCGGCCATGCTAACCGCTCCCGTACACAAAGGCGTCATCAATGCCGCCGGCATGCATTTTACCGGGCATACCGAGTTTATAGCCGAAATCACCGGCGGCTATCCGGTTATGATGCTCGCTACTCCCGGTTTACGCGTGGCCTTGGCTACCACGCATTTGCCCTTGGCGCAAGTCAGCAGCGCCATTACGACGCCCGTTTTGTTGCAAGTGATCCGCATATTGGCTGGTGATTTACAGCGGCGCTTTTCCATAGCGAATCCTTGTATCCTAGTCTGCGGTTTGAATCCGCACGCGGGCGAAAACGGTTATCTGGGCAGAGAAGAAATCGAGATTATTGAACCCGCGTTAAATCAATTACGTCGCGAAGGCTTAAATCTGCACGGACCTTTGCCGGCGGATACGTTATTTACCCCTAAGTATCTGCAAACAGCCGACGCCGTGCTGGCCATGTACCACGATCAAGGCTTGCCGGTTTTAAAGCACATGGGCTTTGGCCAGGCCGCCAATATTACCTTAGGCCTACCGATTATTCGCACCTCGGTCGATCACGGCACGGCCCTGGAGCTTGCCGGCACAGGCAAGGCCGAGATCGGCAGTATGGAATTTGCGTTAAAAACCGCCTTGGCGATGATCTAGAGTTCATTAACAAATTAGAACAGCCGTCCCAGTTTGTAATCATAATCCGGATCAGGATCGAATTGACCGAATAAATCAATTATTTCCAACTGTCTGCGGCGTTTGATAAACTCCTTTAACGCCGTTATAACGGTATCTTCCTTTGATTTAAAATGTCCTAACGTTAAAGCTTCATTAATTAAATCATCATCGATGGCTAGATTTGTTTTCATTGCTGTTATCCTCAAGCAAGTGGAACATTGAAATTTTAACGGCAATCTAATTTGAATCCGTGACTATAAACCTGTGAAACAGATGTTACGGTATGGTTAAGAATGATCAGCCAATATTTTTACGATTCACCAAGTCATCGTTCAATTCAAACGCTGTCAGCATAAACAATTCTTTGATGGTTTAAAAATTTATTGTAACTATTCACCGAGTGACTAAACTTTCAAAAGCTTGCCGATAGCTGACCACCTTGGCTTTTGGCGCCGGAGCGCCTAGCAAAGGTTAGACCGGCATGGAGGCCGGGCGAAAGCTACACGGATGTATTCACAGCGTCCTTTGCTAGGCGCTCCGCCTCCAAAAGCAGGGTAGCTGACCATATTCGCAACGGATTAAAAAATAAAATATTCACCAGCCCTATGTTATCGATAGAATGCAAATGATAATCCGATAACTTCAACCCGATATGACGCATATAGCCCGCAAACGCTTCGGTCAAAACTTTCTGCATGATCAAAATATTATCTATAATATTCTTGCCCATGCGCGCCCTATCGCGGGCGAACATTGGCTGGAAATAGGTCCGGGACTAGGCGCTTTAACAAAACCTTTATTAGAAACGCAAGTTAAACTCGATGTTGTCGAGTTGGATCGGGATTTAGTCAAAATTCTACAACAAAAGTTTGGCCATCACCCTAACTTAACTATCCACTGTAAAGACGCCTTGAATTTCGATTGTTCCGAACTTGTTGAAAACCGGGAGAAACTGCGGGTAATCGGCAATTTGCCTTACAATATTTCCACGCCCTTGATGTTTCATTTGTTGGAAAACGCATTGAATATCAGAGATATGCATTTTATGCTGCAGAAGGAAGTGGTGGAGAGAATGTGCGCGCATCCGGGCGGGAAAACTTATGGGCGCCTGAGCGTCATGACGCAATATTATTGCACTACGGAGTACTTATTCGATGTGCCTCCGGAAAGTTTTGAACCGGCGCCTAAAGTTACATCCGCGGTCGTCAGATTATGCCCGCGTACTGAAGCGCCGGTTGTAATCAAGGATTTGCCAAGTTTTAAGGAACTGGTTACGCAGGCATTTTCGCAACGCCGGAAAACTATTCGAAACTCGCTAAAAAACTTGATTACTGAACAACAAATACAGGCTTTGTCGATAGATCCGAGCATACGGGCGGAATCATTGAGTCTTGAACAATTTGCTTTGCTCAATCAACATGCAAACTTAGTCAAAAATGCTTAACGCGGCTAGATAACGCCTGCTTCGCTAGTTCGGTTGATGTGCTCCACCGTTATTTAATTTATGCTATATAATTAATATTCATACTGATAATTCGGGAATATTTACATCCATTTATGCAAACGGCGCCATCTACAATTCATTTGACCGGCCTGACAAAATGCCTTATCAAAAACGGTCTTTTGACGGAACAGGCGGCGGTTGATTGCATGAAGGAAGCCCAACTGCGCAATGAACCCCTGATTAGTTATCTGGTTAAAAATAAGTATACGGACAGTAAGACTATTGCGGCTTTGGCTTCAGTAGAGTTTGGCATACCTTTTTTCGACCTGAATGCGATAGAAATGAGTTTATTGCCTATAAAATTGATAGGCGAAAGACTCATCCGCCAATATCATGTTTTGCCGCTGTTCAGCCGGGGCAACAGGTTGTTTATCGCTACATCCGATCCGACTAATATCAGAGCGCTCAATGAAATAAGATTCCATACCCGGTTCTCGGTTGAAAATATTCTGGTAGAAGTCGATAAGCTGACCCGATTGCTGGAGGTTGCGCTGGAAGCGGCCGATAATTCATCAATGAAGGATTTGCTGGATAGCGATCTTGAGCACATCAAAATTACCGACGATGAAGAAAGGCCGATGGACGAAATGTCTTCGGATGTGGACGATGCGCCTATTGTCCGTTACGTTAATAAAATTCTGATGGATTCGATTAAACGAGGCGTGTCGGATATACATTTTGAGCCGTTTGAAAAAACATTTCGGGTACGTTACCGTGCGGATGGGATTTTGTCGGAAGTCGCCAGCCCCCCGGCCAATCTCGCTACCCGGATTATTTCCAGAATCAAGGTTATGTCAAGAATGGATATTGCGGAACGGCGCGTTCCTCAGGATGGCCGTATCAAACTGCTTATCTCTAAAAACCGCACGATAGATTTTCGCGTTAATGCTTGCCCTACCCTATATGGGGAAAAAGTGGTCATCCGGATTTTGGATCCTACGTCGGCGCAAATCGGCATTGAGAGTTTAGGCTTTGAAGAAATACAACGGGAGCATTTTTTAACCGCCTTACAAAAACCTTACGGCATGGTGTTGGTCACTGGGCCTACCGGCAGCGGCAAAACGGTTTCGTTGTATACGGGGCTAAACATTCTTAACAGCATTGAACGAAATATTTCCACGGCGGAAGATCCGGTTGAAATTACTGTCGAAGGGATTAATCAGGTTAATGTGAATATTAAAGCCGGCTTAACGTTCGCCGAAGCGTTACGC
>JBEKBU010000010.1:0-33633 GCA_050015235.1 Methylomonas sp.
TGAGATGCGTTTCAGTCCGGGTCGTATGTGGCTTGAATCGCCTTGCCAGCCAATACGGTAGCGAGCGCCGGAAACCAAAATCAAACTGTCATCCTGCAAAATGTCGCGAGAGTAGATGGGCTGAATTGCCGTTTCATAACCTGATTTTCTAATCCGCAGCAAATGATTCCAGCGATAGCGCCAGTTTTTATAGAATAAACCCGTATCCAGCGCGATGACGTTATCCCAGTATGGGAAGTGCGTTGCCAAGTCCGCCCATGCCGAATTTGCGATTAGCGTGATTTTTTGATTTGGATAAACATCCCGATAAGCTTTAGCGGCGCTCAGCCAAAGAACGAAATCGCCAATGCGATCCAGGCGAAAAATGACAACGCCATCTAATGTTTTTGCATGGTGAACAACCAATATTACATAGTTCATTAACAACAAAAGCAGGTTGTACGTTTTGGTTAAAATATTATCGAAACTGCTTAAATGTTTTGACATTTTGTATTGCTTATCTTAAGATTTAATAAAAAGTTTCAAATTAAAAAGCCAATTTTAGAAATGGCCTTAACCTATTCAAAGTCGTTATAAGTTCTGTTGAGTGGGAATAACATATTCGACATAACTATCTAAAAATATTTGCTATGGAAGGTTTGATAGTTTTTGGTTGTCGCTTTCTGTTTTAGAGGGTAAATACAATCTTGAATACAAAGGCGTCAATCTATTGATATGCCTGTTAATGAGAAAATTCCATGATTTTAGTTTTGGTTTATTTTCCGAGAAAAAATGATACTTGCGACCATCAGTACTAAGGTATTTATTATATTTTTTTGCAAGAAACTCAAGTGTCTTGATTCTAAAAAAACCGATATGTTGACCATGATGACTACCATAGTACCACCACTCGCCAAGCGAGGGAGTTGGGGTGCTGATAATTTCGGTAGATAATAATATATTAGGCGCAATAGCCAACAAACTTTCCAGTTCAAGTGGCGGATTGACAAAGTGCTCAAAAGCTTCAAAAGCAGTTATCAAGTCAACATCGTCATGTTGAGCATATTCAAAACCGCTAGCCAATAGATTTTGACAATATCGATCAAACCAGAATGCATTAATGCCATTATCCCGTAACAAACGAACCAGGATACCGTATCCGCCAGCATAATCTACCACTGTACCTTTAGTTTTTTTAAGGCAGATTAATGTGGACAGAGTAATTCTTGAGTTTACAATATTTCTTGCCATGATACCCGTATCAGAAAGATTAATAGCCTTCAAATATGCTCGTTCCAGCCAGTATGGATTTTCTGTTTGCACATAATGGCAGTTAGGGCATTCATAGTAGCTTACTGTCAGGTCAAGTAATGCGCCATGAAAAATTTTAATGGAAGCATCGCCACATACTCGGCATTCGCAGGTTTTATTTTTTATAGATGTAGTAAGCAAAATAAATATACCCTGGATTCATGTTAAATAATTGCAGTTTAAAGTAGTACGAACAGCCTAGCCGAATGCAACAATAACTACGCCATAGCGGTAGAGGAAAACCGCATCGCCCACCGTAACGAAGCACTTGAAGCAGGTTTGAGCTATACGATCCCGAGGCTTTCAACTCAAAGATGAACAGATTGCCGCCCTTGTCTACCGCCATCAAATTTGGTTCTTCTTACCAACTACGAGACTGGCGTCAGAAGAATCAGTTCATCATCCGGAAACAAACTATCTAATGATTTAAATAGAATTTCTTGCTACACCTGCTCATCAAGGCCGAAGGAACTGTAACCGTTCAGTCCGGCGCTTTTCGGCGTAGCGGGTTTTGGTCATGTTTAGCAGCATGGTAATAGTCCCGAAGGATAGCTAACAAGTGACTAGATAGTTTTCGTTCAATAATCTCAGTTTACCAAGTACTAGGCAATCCGCCCTGTAAAAGATTCCGATGCATCAAACAGCATATTCAGCAAACCGGCGCAGTCTGTTCACGTTCCGTAACCCATGAATCCAGCCAATCCAAGGTCACTCACTTCTTGGGAGACAAAAATACCTTTAGCCCGCCTCGGATTTCGCGGCTTGAGTCGCCTTTAGCCTTCGTTCATTTCGGCTTTCACATTCTTCAATACCTGCCCCCCCCTTTTTTTTTGCAATGCAAGTATCCTATAATAAAAATAATCTTTGGCTGCCTGGGCAATAGGCTGATTTGTAAAGGTTTGAGGCTTTTCTTGGTTCATTTAAATCATACTCCTTCCCAGGGCTAATTTATCTATATTCAAGGCGTGCTTTCGACACGCGAACGCTTAACCATAAGCTTATGCTGGCGCCGATAAAATGTGCGACGAGCAAATTGAAATTCACCATCAAAATGAATATGTCAAGGGCTCTGATAATTTTTGTGGGATCGGTAATCGCAATGCCTGGCGGTTGTGAAATGGTCTTTGATATTAACAATGACAGGCTCAGAGCAACGCCTGAAAAGGATATGAATATTCCTAACAGGCTGGCGAATATTCCGACACCCAGAAACCAAAAGGCGGAATTGTTCTCGGCGTTTAAATAGGAATCAGGACTCGACTGGACTTTTCCGGCGACGCGGGTGTAATAAAAGGCCAAAAGAACTGCAAAACATAGCAGAAAAAATCCGTAAGAAGCCCAATACATACTATCGCCTGGTCCAGTTGCGGCGGGGCTGAACGCACGTCCCGAAGTGGCGAAGGTCAACAATAACCCGGCTATAAAGGCCAGCGCAAACTGCAACCAAAAGCAGATCCAGCCGAAGGCGCGGAAATTTTTCACTAAGCCTTGTATGCTTTTAGGCGCCACGGGCGCAGCCGTTTCCGCCGGGACAAGCTGAGGTAAGTTTTGCTGCCCGTCCAACTGTATTCGGGCTGTAACTCCGGACTGTTTAAATTTATTTAAGGCGACAATGGCGGCAAGCACGACGATCAAACCAGTCAATACCCAAGCCGCGATTCCCTGCACTCGCCAAAATAAATCCGCCAAGCGTTCGTCCATCACACCCCAAACAGGCATGGGAATTCCCCAAAAGCTTATCGGCCTGACAGTAAACTCGGCTTCAAGATAGCCACAGACTGACATCAGGATAATGAAAAAATATATTAACTGGCATAAATTGGACGCCAGCCGCTTTTGCCACGGTGGAAATAAATCCGGGTAGGGAGGTAATTTAAATATGAACCGCAAGAATATCCGGATGGAAATTAATAATACGCAAGTGAGCCCCAATGAAATATACAAATCTAAAAGAAAGCTCCGCGCCGGGACATGCGGCGGCATGGAATAAATATACCCTCCCAAACTAAGAAAAACAATGGTCAGAAGAATCAATACCCAACGAATCAGAATGAACAGAAAGCCGTATAGCGCCGAGTTTGGATGCATAGCTATCTCCGGTATCTTCAATCGGTTTAGCGGAGTCTTTTTTGAGAAATACACAAACTTAATTGAATCCGCACTAAGGGTTCTAAGTCCAAACCCTTTATTTTATTCATAGCTAATAAAATCAGCTAATATTTAGTTTCAATAAAATATTTACAAATTGAGTTAATTTTATATCAAACTTATTCCAACGAATAACAATGGTTGATTAGACTATACCTTTCAGAATCCGCATAATATGATCCTTGATAGATTTTACTCGGATATGCCATAAAAATGTCCAGAATATTTGTTACTTTCACAGAATGACTAAATTTTCAACAGCTTGCCGATAGCTGACCGCCTTGGCTTTTGACGCCGGAGCGCCTAGCAGAGGTTCGACCGGCATGGAGGCCAAGCAAAAATGTATTCACAGCGTCCTTTGCTAGGCGCTCCGGCTTCAAAAGCCGAATAGCTGACGCTATCTCAAAACTCGCCGAATAGTTACGTATTTTTTCCTTAAGAAATCACCAAACCTGCCGATGAATAAAGCATGAGGAGGAGGCATTATGCAATATTCATTACCAGCGTTTTTTTTGGCTATACTTGCTTTAGGATTGCAAGCTTGCGTCGGCGGCGGCGCAAAAAATCCGGTCGCCGAAGGAGCTAAAACTCTTCAGGCTACCGGCTACGGGCATTTTGACGACAACGGTAATGTCAGCATCCATCAACGCTGGTTAAAAGCGCAGCAGGCGGCGAAACTGGACGCCGACCGCGATCTGGCCGCGCAGCTTTATCAGGAAAATCTGGGTGAAGAAAAAACAGTGGCGACGCAAGTGATGAAACATGAGGCCTACCGGCAGTATATGGATAGCTTTTTGCGCGAAGCCCATGCCGTGGATTACCAAACCATCCGCTCGGAACTTAAAGCCAGCATGGAATTAAAACTGACGCCGCGTTTTTATATCTGCATGGCGGGCGATATGGCGGTTATCAATCAATGCATAAAAGAGGACAAGAAACTGGCGATGACGCGTCTCGGTTTTAAGCAAGCTAGCGCTACTTCCATGAATATTAATTGCGTTAACCGCGATTGCGCCGATCAGTTTCATGTTCAGGGCTTTTCCAATCGGCCCGACGCCGTCGATTCCGTCTTGCTGGACGCCGGTTTATATGACAAGGAATGGATGGCGCATACCAGCGGCAGTCTGTTCTCAAGAATTTTACTAATGCAGGTGCTGATTAATGGCTATTAGCCGTTTGCCGCCAATTCTACTATTATTGTTATCCGCCTGTAGTTTATCCAGGCCGCCGCATAACGCCGAAGAATTAGGCCGCTTGCAAACAACCGCCGAAGGCAGCGCGCTTATCGTAACCGGCGGCCCGGGCCAAGCCCGCATGGAAGCCATCGAAATCGCTAGCGGCGCGGCCGCCGAGCAGTTACGTAACAATAATCCAGGCGGAGAGCAATTTATTTCCGATGTGAAAGTGGTGGACGAATGGCAAGAGGGTGAAATCTATCATGTGCAAATACTCGCCACCCTGACCGATAAACAGCTTTGCGGATTAAGATACCGGAAAAAAATCGTTGCTACCGCGTTTCCGGTCGTGAACGCCGATCAGGTCAGCGGCAGCGAAAGTCAGGATTTATTCAGCGGCATCCCCAGGGAAATTAATAACCGGCTTATGGAAACCAACGAGTTTATCGGCCGCAATCAGACTAATACCGTGCTATACAGCCGCCCGGATCTGGCCCCGGAAATTATCCCCGCCCCCGGATACACGGGCTCCGGCATACTTAATATCGCCCGCCAGCAGAATGCGCAGTTTGTGTTATCCGGCGTGATACGCGATTTTAAAATCGAATCCACCGAATATCAACGCGGCGCCGGGTTGTTTTCGGAAATAAAATCGATGGTGAGAGATATGGTGGGCAGGCGCAGTATCGGCATCGATGTGTATGTCCATGACGGTTTCAGCGGCGCTTTGTTGTTCCAGCACCGGTATACCGACACCATCCTCGGCGACATCTCATTACCGGCCGGCTATACGGTCGGCAGCGAGCGGTTTAACGCCACGCCCGCCGGCCACAAAATTGACGGTATCATCCAACAAGCCAGCGAGGATATTCGGCATATGTTGAATTGTTTGCCGTTTGCTACCCGGGTCAGCCAGATTAACGGCAGTCAAATTATCTTAGCCGCCGGCGCGCAAGACAAAATCAAACCCGGCGACCAATTTAAAATTTATCCCGCGGCCGATAACGCATTCCCCGTCAGTCAAGGTATTTTAACCATTACCGATGTCAGCGCCACTTCCGCCTTAGGCGCGCTGAATGAAGACAGCCAAATTTTAAGCGTACGCCCCGGCGATTGGGTAAAAAGCGTTGCCGGCCAATAAAAGACAATTGGCGCATCGTACGCGATTGATGCGCTTCGCTGCCTTCAGCGCATCCTCTAGACATTGAATTTAAATTAAACTTCGAAAACTTACTAATCGCTGACCACTTTGGCGGTTGGCGACGGAGCGTCTGGCGGAGGTTTGATCGGCATGGACGCCGAGTAGCTGACCCTACCTCACACATTGTCACAATAACTTTTCAATATCCTCCCTTAAATCTTCCGGTGCGACAATCGAACCAAAGCGTTTATAAACAACGCCATGACGATCAAGCAAAAACTTGCTGAAATTCCATTTAATCGCCGTAGTGCCCATCAAACCGGGCGCGGCTTTTTTCAGGAGTTGATAAAGCGGATGAGCATGCGGCCCGTTCACTTCGATTTTGGCGAACATCGGAAAACTCACCGCGTAATTCCGTTCGCAAAAATCCGCGATTGCGCTATTGTCGCCCGGTTCTTGACCGCCGAACTGATTGCAAGGAAAGCCCAGCACGGCAAAACCCCGCTCTTTGTATAATTGATAAAGCGTTTCCAAACCCTGGTATTGCGGCGTAAAACCGCACTGGCTGGCCGTGTTGACTACTAACAGCACTTTTCCCCTGTATAGTTCCAGGGTTTGCGATTGTCCATGCAGGGTATCGACGCTAATCGAATAGATATCTGGCATGGTAAAGGGGCTTATTCGTCCAAGGCCAGCCGGAAGCCGAGGTTGACAAAATGATCGGCCGGGGTGCTCTTAATCCGAACGGTGGAGCGCATGAAAGCCGCCATACCGTCCCAGGAACCGCCGCGCACAAAGCGGCGCGAGCAATCGGAGGTTTCGCAGGAACTAGTCCATTCCCAGACATTGCCGGACATATCGTACAAATCCCAGCCGTTCGCCTGTTTTCTGCCGACCGGATGCGTACTCCTCCCGGCGTCGCCGCTATGCCAGGCGACGCTATCCAGATTATCCGAATCGCAGAACTGTTTATCGGAACCGCCGGCCTGGCAAGCCGAATACCATTCATCCTCGGTAGGCAAACGGTAATGCTTGCCGGTGTGGTTGTTCAACCGCTGGATATAGGTTTGCACATCCTGCCAACTGACGTTCTCGACCGGGCAGTTATCGCCGCAAGAGGTAAATTTGGCTGGATTAGCGCCCATTATCGCCCGCCATTGGCCTTGGGTCACTTCATATTTTCCCATTTGGATACCGGTGGGGAGTTGGGCCATTTCCGGACAGAAATCGCATTTTCCCACATCGTTTTCAACCGCCAGACTGGCTGTGGACGGTAGGACCGGAACGGCGGCTTTCAGACAGCCGGCAAAGCAAAAGTCGCCGATTATGGATGAATTTTCCCAAGGCACTTGATCGCTGTTTTCTCTAACCACGCTTTCCCGGACTTTCTTAAACATTTCTTCGATGGTCAAACCCGGTTGCACTAGATATTTTTTTAAATACGATGTGTATAAGCCGTTACGGCCGCCGGTATTATCATCCGCCACCGAACCGGGCGCGGTCGAATAAGCTATCAGCGAGCCTTTGGGGCCATACATGCCGGCCATGCCGTCTGCTCCGACGCTCCTAGCGCCTTTAAACGGATTGTTCCGGCAGGCGTCGAGAATTAAAATGTTAACCTGATTGCCTACTTCCTGCATTTCGCCCAGAATAATGCCAGCATCGTAAGCGCGGGCTTTGAGTTCGGATTTGCTTTGAATATCGATACCCACCGGGATAAGATAGTTGGTGCCGTCCGCCTGAGCGGCATGGCCGGAATAATAGACCACGCCTACGGTTTCTTTCCGCAGACTGCCCACGAATTGCCGCACCGCGTTATCCATGTCGCCCAGGTTGGCGTTTTCGCGGTAGATGACCCGAAACCCTACCTGCTCCAGAACCGCTTTCATGTCCCTGGCGTCGTTGACGGGATTAACCAGCGGTTTTTGCACATAGTCCTTATTACCGATAACCAATGCTAAACGCGCGCCCGAGGGTTTGTCCGGCCAGCTATTGGCCGTAAAACCGTTTTCCGCCCATATGATTAATAACAACATATACAAAGCTAAACATATAGGTCTTATGAAAAGCGGCTTATTCATAAACTTTACCTCACTACGAACCCATGTTTAGAATCTGTACCCGGCGGTTAACCGCACTGGTCGGATGCTGAACGTCATAAAGCTGGGAAAAGCCTTTGCCGTCGGTTTCCAGCCGGTCGCCGCCGATATGCAGCCGCTGCACCAGATACTCCTGCACGCTTAAGGCGCGGCGCTTGGATAAATCGAAATTATAGGCTTCCGCGCCTACGGCATCGGTGTGTCCGGTAATTTTGAAATGCTGGCTGCGCAACTCGGCCGAGTTCAAGGCGCGGCCCAGCCGCTCCAGAATCAGCTGCGCATCGGTATTAAGTTGCGCGGAGTTAAAATCGAACGGCACAGCCAAATCGATAGTGGACAAATTAAAGGCTGGATTTTTCGCGCCGGGTTCAACGGAAATGCCGCGGGTCGGCCAGCTTCTATCCAATGATTTCGGTTTTGCCGGCGCTTTCAGTTTTAAGGATTGGACAATTTCATCGGTTTCCGGGACGCGCTGTTCCGCTCGCGCGTTTTGTTCAAATAAAATCGGCAGGCTGAATACTATCAATACGGTAAATAATCGATAAGTCATGGTGCGCCCCTCCATCAAGGTTTCGCTCGGGTAATCAGTGTATTCATAGCCGCCGATACGATACGCGAGTTGGCGCCTCGTTGCGGGACAGCCAAAAACGCTTGCCTGAACCTGGTCAGGTATTCGCGCTCGGTCTGGCTTTTGGGTAAATCTTCATCAAACAACGGACTGGCCGAAGCAATAGCGATCAGCATCTCGTCGCCGAATGGCGGACTCACGGTAAATTTCGGCCCGCCATCCTCGCCGTTCCCCAGTAACAGACGCGTATCCGGCGGGATGGGTTTAGGCTGGAGGCCATCCGGGTGTATTAAATCGATGGCCTCGCCGTTAGCCTGGATATAAGTCAGATACAGGTAGCTCGGAAAGGACGGCGTGGTCACTTCTATACCCAGCATGTCGCCTTGATGCAAAACGGCTGCGCTTCGGCCTGATATCGCCAGTTTCAAACCGGATGGTTTATTTAAAACATCCCGCAAAGTCTGCAGGGCTTCGCACTGCGGCCAAGGCCTTAACGTCGTATTATGGGTAACCTGAACGCCCAGCTTTTTCAATTCGCCGTCGATATGGGCTAAGTCCTGACTCTGGCCGACAAAGCCGGTCAAATAGACGTGACCGTCGGCGCCGACCGCGCCATGTAAATCCGCGCACTTTGTCTGCCTGATTAGAGCAGACAGGGTGCGTTGCACCTCGGCATGGTTATCGGCATTCTCATCGGGCTTAGACGGCGGTGACACGACCACCGGCAACGGAGCGGGTTTGGGAGCCGGTAAAGGTTTGGGTATTGGATAGATGACGGGAAGCGGCTTCGGTTCAGGTTCGAGTTCGGGTAAGACGTCGGCCGTAATGACGGCATCCTGGAGCGTGTCGGCTAACGGACTGGCGGCGGCCAACTGCATGACAAACGCATTTTGCGTCCATTTCTTGAACGCCCGGTAGGAGACCCAGCCGAAGCCGTCGTCGCCCCACTCGCCACCCCAGGAATTGATGAGCTTGAACGCCTGTTTCGGCTCGCTGTATCCGACCAGCACCATGGCGTGCCCACCGGAGCGGGGCGACGACAGATCGTCGTAGAGTTGGTTTTGGCGCAGATTTTCGAAAGAGTCGGAGACGAACATGCCGAAAATTACCGGATTCCCGGCGTAAATCTGGCCTTTGATATCGTCCAGTCTGTCAATATCGATTTTTTTCCAGTTTTTTATCCGGAACCGCGAGGCGTCGGAAAGTACTTGCTGATTGGGCAGACGCGAACAATTGCCTTCTATATAAGGAAATTCGGCCAAGCTCGCCACGCCGGAATTTTTCATCAAGCCTAATGCTTCGGAAATACTACCGCCGTCATCGCAACTGCTGACGCGCATCTGGTTGAAAATAAACGACGGACTGAATATGCGCTCCGGGTTTCCTGGCGACCGGCCTATGCGCCTGGCCTCAAGATAACTGCGCGCGGCATAGGCTGTCGCCCAGGCTACGCAAGAACCTTGCTTGCCTTGATTGCCGGGCTTGGGAAAATAGGGGGATAGATCCGTTTCCGGCGAAAAATATGCCCGGTAGCGGGAAACTTCCGGCATGGCGGCGTATTTTTCCGGATTTTCCGGGACAAAGCCCATGCCGTGCTTTTCAGCGGCCAAAGCTTTGGTAGCTGGAAAAAAAAACATTAAACCGCTTAAGATTAGCAGAAAGCGACCAATAGATAAAAACAGGCTTACTACCGGTCTAAAAAAACCGTTACCGCGCAAAATGGCGCGTAGTTGTTTAAACAAAGCCGTGTTAATCATTGAAGTTTTCCCGCGAGAAATTGAGCTGTTAAAACTCAGGAAAAACCACCCAAGCTCAATCAGCTAGTCCTGGATTCGAAAATATTTATACTCTTCATTTTTTATTTTTGCACGTAAAATTTACTCATTTTGCTTTAGGCGTCAAAGAATTTTAATCGGCTGGCGATCCGTGCGTTTATTTTTGTTAAACAATTGATATTCATTTATTTTATATATAAAAGACAGCTACACGTTTCCTTTAAATTCTAACAAAAATAAGCCGCTTATTTCCGATTCAGCTCCTTATTTATAAGGGCGACGTCAAGCCCTTGTTCCGATTGCGCCACCACCAAGCTTGCGACCGCGTTTCCGATAATATTGGTGATTGCCCGCGCCTCCGACATGAAGCGGTCGATACCCAGTATTAACGATAAGGCTGCAACCGGTATCGTCGGTATGACCGCCAATGTTGCAGCCAAGGCTATGAATCCGGCGCCGGTTACGCCGGATGCGCCTTTGCTGGTAAGCATGGCCACCAGCAACAGCGTTAATTGATCGGACAACGGCAAATCAATGTTCAGCGCTTGAGCCATAAAGAGAGCCGCCATGGTTAAGTAAATATTCGTGCCATCCAGATTGAAAGAATAGCCCGCCGGCACTACCAGCCCGACAACCGTGCGCGGACAGCCCAATTTCTCCAGTTTATTCATTAACGCCACCAACGCCGACTCTGAAGACGAAGTACCCAGCACTAACAATATCTCCTCCTTGATGTAACTCAGCAGCTTAAAAATATTCAGACCCGTAAAAGCCTTTAAGATAATACCCAAAACGGCTGCAATAAAGATAATACAAGTCAGATAAAAGCACCCCATCAAAGCCGCCAGGGGCTTTAAAGCCGCCGCGCCGTATTTGCCGAGCGTAAACGCCATGGCGGCGCCGGCCCCGAAAGGCGCCAATTTCATGATCATATTCATCATCGCAAAGAAAATATGCGAACACTCTTCGATAAAGTAGTGGACAGACTTACCGGCTTTCCCCATCTTTTGCATACCGAAGCCGAACAGCACGGCAACCAGCAACACTTGTAACAAATCGCCGGAGCCGGTAAATGCGTCGGTAAAGGTTTTTGGGATAATGTTTAATAAGTAATCGGTTATATTTTTTTCGCCGGCTTGTTTGGCGTAACCGGAAACGGCGTTAACATCCAAACTCGCCCGATCGATGTTAAAACCTTTACCCGGCTTGAGTAGATTGGCGATTAGCACCCCTAGCGCCAACGCGATTGTCGATACGATCTCAAAATACAGTAAGGCTTTAATTCCGACCCGGCCGGTTTCCTTGATGTCGCCGGCCCCCGCTATTCCTAATACCACGGTGCAAAACACCACGGGAGCAATGAGCATTTTAATCAGGCTGATAAATCCATCGCCAATCGGTTTCAACAGGATGGCGTGCTGTCCGTCCAGGTATCCGAAAAGTCCGCCGCAAATGGTGGCCAGCACTACCCACAAATATAATCGGTCGTCTGGATCGCTTGAGCGAAATTCGGGCTTACAATAGGGTTCCGGATACATAGGCATTTTAATATTTTGTTCACCACAACTATTATCGATTACTTGAGCACTCCCGTAACCACGGAGTCCATCGCCTATTGTATAGGTTCGATAGGCGTTTTAGTGGAATGGCAAGCCTATCGTTTGTTGTGCGGTATGAAATTCCGGCGTTGGTCGGCGGCCGGAGCATTTTTTTGGGCGCTGCAATACTGTTTATTAGGCGCGTGGACCGCCGGCTTGACGATGGGCGTCACGGCTGTGCGTACTTTATATTCGTCTTATTCGCATTCGCAATCCAAAGTATTGAAACACCGCGGCGCAACTTTATTTGTGCTGTTATTTTGCTTACTCACGGCGATTTCCTGGCAAGGATACATATCACTGCTGCCGGCATTCGCGGTGATTAATACTACCCTGGCGCTGTTCTATTTTAAAAACCGGCTTATGCGCACAGTGCTGATCGCCTCAAGCGCCGCGTGGATACTTAACGATCTGTATTGGCGGGCCTGGCCGGCATTGCTGGCGGAAACGGTTGCGGTAGGGATTAATGCGCGAACGATATGGCGCTTGTCAATCAATAAATAACCTGATTAACAACTTCCAATCTAAAGCGAAAACGGCTTATGGGTGGGCATGATAATGCCCACGCGTTTAGGCTGAAATAGATAAAGAATCTTGCTAAATGTAGCTTGGCCTTCGTCCTAATTGTTTAAATTAGGCGGGCAGTCAAATCATCCCGATTAATTTGCGTTAACTCGCCGCCAGTCCGGCAATATTATATCCGCAATCGACAAAAGTTATTTCGCCGGTTACTCCGGAAGCTAAATCCGAACATAAAAACGCCGCCACATTACCGACTTCTTCAATAGTGACATTCCGTTTCAGCGGCGACGTATCGGCCGCCTTGCTGAGCATTGATTTGAAATTATTAATGCCCGAAGCGGCCAAAGTTCTGATCGGGCCGGCGGAAATTGCGTTCACACGGGTGCCCTCGGCCCCCAATGCGACCGCCATATAACGCACATTGGCCTCCAAACTGGCTTTGGCGACGCCCATGACATTGTAATTGGTTATCGCCCGTTCCGCGCCCAGATAAGTTAGCGTTAACAGCGAGCCGTTACGGCCAGCCATCATTTTCCGCCCGGCTTTGGCTAAAGCCGTAAAACTGTAAGAACTGATGTCGTGCGCAATCGAAAAATTTTCGCGCGTTGTGGCTTCCACATAATCACCATCCAGCGCTTCGCGGGGCGCAAACGCAATCGAATGCACGATGCTGTCCAGGCCGTCCCAATGTTTACCAAGTTCGGCAAACACATTTGCAATGTGGGCGTCGTTGCCGACATCCAGTTCGATACAATCGATTTTAGAGCCGCATTCAGCCGCCATTTCCTCCACGCGGCTCTTCAATTTTTCATTTTGATAAGTAAAAGCCAGTTCGGCGCCTTCACGGAACATCGCTTGAGCTATGCCCCACGCTATGGAGCGGTTACTCGCCAGACCGGTAATTAAAACTCGTTTACCCTGCATGAAACCCATATATAGTTACCTCTTATTATTATATTTAAATCTGATCCAGTTCATCGGCGGTAAGTTTTTTGCCCGGCAGATAGTTAGGCGCTACGCTAATTAATATAGTTAAAAATGTTGCAATATATGGAACGGCTTGTACAGCTAATACCGCCACCCATAATCGCCCGCTCAAATTATCGAAATGCGGCGTGGCCCGCATTGCGACTATTCCCGTTATCAATAAAATTAACAACAACAATTCCTGCCAGATAATCATCAACCCGGCTACCAAAGGGCCTTGTTTTTCGTATTTCGGGGTGCGCATAAAAGGTTTGCCGGAGGTAAACAGGCCTTGCAAAGTTCCACGCGCCACGGTGTGCGTCAGCGATAAACCCGCCAATGCCGCGCCCAGCGACTGAAATAGAGAGCAGGCTACCCTGGCTTTATATAACCAAAGACCGCGCAAAACCTTAAAGGCGAACAAACCTATCGTCGGCAATAAAAAAGCGTTCACCGGCAATTCGCTATGCTCCGGATCTTGCAACAACATAGCCGTCAAAATTAAACTGGTCATCGTAAATACCAGGGCCAGCGCATCCGAAAACCATGGCAGCCAGCCGGCGACAAAGTAATAACGTTGCGCCGAAGTCAGCGACGGCTGTTTACTAGGTAAAAAATGCCGCCAATGGCGTTTAATAATCTGCATGGCGCCATACACCCAGCGAAAACGCTGCGTCATATAACCGGAAAATGTATCCGGCATTAATCCGCGCCCGAAAGATTCTTTACAATATACCGAATCATAACCGGCTTCATAAAGCCTTAAACCCAATTCGCTATCTTCGCATATACACCATTCGCTCCATTCCCCCACCTCGGCGAAAGCCGACTTTTTGATCATGGTCATGGTGCCGTGTTGGATAATGGCGTTATATTCGTTCCGCTGCACCATGCCGATATTGAAAAACCCGGCATACTCCCAATAACAAATTTCCTTGAACGTACTTAAATTCGCATCCCTATAATCTTGCGGCGATTGCACGAATCCGACGTTATCCTGATCGAAAAAAGGAACCATGGATCTAAGCCAATCCGGGGACAAAATATAATCGCTGTCGATCACGGCGATAATTTCAGCATCCTCAGCCGTGTTGGCCAAAGCGTAATTGATGGCCCCCGCCTTAAATCCCGGCCAATTATCCAAATGAAAAAACCGGAACATAGGCCCGAGCCGGTCGCATTCTTGCTGAACAGGCCGCCAGACGTCCGGATCCTTGGTATTGTTATCCATCACCAAAACTTCCAAATGCGGATAGTCGACATTCGCCAAAGCATGCAGGGTTTTCCGCACCATTTCCGGCGGCTCGTTATGGATGGGCAAATGCACCGAAACCTTCGGGTATCTGAAATCGGCGGAAGGAATAAGCGGTTTAAAACTGCGGCGGCCTTTTCTATGCCAGAGTACTTCCGAGATTTCCAGGCTTTCGGTCAATAATACGAGTATCGCCATCATTTGCATCATAAGCAGAATTGCCCAAAACACAATCGAAAATGACGTTTGATAACGCGCCGCCACAATAGACGCCGACCAAAATAGCACGGACGCCGCCAGATTGACGACAATTCCGAAGAAAAACTTGCCGGCGAGCCTCAATCTTTTTCGGGTGAATAAAAAGGCCACCATAATGATTATGCTCAACAAAGCCGCCCCGGTCGCCCAGTTCCGCCACGTCGGATTCGCCAGCACATCGCCTTCCATGGGAAATTTCGGCTGCCGGTCGACATTGAATAGACCCCAGTAGGCCCCGGAACTGCCTTCAATCGCTATTTTCCAAGGCTGATCGAATGCTTCCACTACATAATAGATAAGATTTTCCTTAGTCGCCCGGTTAAGAAACTCCCTCAGGAATTTTGCCTCGTTAGCCAGGGAAGGCGTTGCTTGCGCAAAAGGTTTTCCGTCGGACGGCCAACCCACCTCGGTAATGACAATCTGCTTGCCGGGAAAAGTTTGCTGTAAATCGTGGTAGCGTTCGAAGATATAATCAACGGCTTTTTCGACCGGAATCCCTTCCCAATAGGGCAAAATATGCACCGCAATGTAATCCGCTTCATCAGCCAGCTCCGGATATGCTTTCCAGACATCCCAGGTTTCAGACGTACTAACCGGTTTCCAGGTACGTTTTTTAACTTCGCGGATATATTCGATAATTTGCTGGGGTTCGACATTGCCTCTTAAAATACTCTCATTACCGACTATGGTGCGGACTATCGCTTTCGGATATTGATTGGTTAGGGCTATCAAACTTTCTATTTCTCGGCGGTTTTTTTCCAGATCATCATCTATCCAGGCGCCCATGGCTAAATGTTCGCCATATTTTGCAGCGAGTTCGGGCACCACCTCCATGCCTTCCAAGGAAGTATAGGTTCTGATCGAATGGGCTTTGCCTACCAGCAATTGGACATCTTCGGCAATTTGTTCCTTGGTCGGATAAATGCCTTTACGCGGATTCGAATCGCGGCGCATGGGACTGAATGTCAATCCCATCATGGTTTTATTCCATGAAGGCAATTTTAACGGGTTATTAACATAGGTCCAAACCGCATAGTTGACTGAAACCAGAAAGATCAAGGTAAGAAGAGTAGCTATTTTAGCTTTCATTTCGAGAATAATACTCCAAAACTATAAATCCGATGTTTTGAGTGCTGTAAGTCCAATAAAATCCGCAACATTAATAATCAGTCTTTGGCCTGCGCATTATTAAACGGCTTCCAAGCAGCGGCGCCTAAAAATCAAGGGATATCGGCGTAAATTATAAATTTCAGGCCAAAGCCAACTTACGGCTTATATTAGGCCAATATTGAACCGATATATCGGGCTAAACGGAAATCCAAAAAATAATGGCTATGTACAAGCACTAGTATAATAAACCAACGGCTTACCGTTCTGCGGCAGACCCTACATAGCCATGAAAGCAAGATTTATTTTAAAGAAAGCGTTTCCACCCGGCCATTCACGTCAATTTTAATTTTTCCCTCTTTGGCTAACCAGCCAATGGCGCGCTGAACGTCATTTTTGCTCAATTCCGTTTCAACAGTCACTTTATTGACGCTGGCCTCGCCATTTTCATTCAAAAAATGCCAGACTTTTCCCGCAGCTTCACCAATTACATCTATCATTTCAACTCCTCGTATTTATGTAAAAAAATAGGTTTGCCCGCCTGATTTACCTATAACCGATTGCACAAATATACCGACAATCAGCGACCATCGGGCAATATAATATTCAGCTCCAAGGTTTCCTGATTCCCATCTTGTTCAAAATTAACGGTAATCGCATCTTGTTCAACATTAACATATTTGCGTATCACTTCCAGTAATTCCTGTTGTAATTTCGGCAAATAGGTAGGAGACGGCTTATTGCGGGACGCCCGTTCATGAGCAACCAAAATTTGCAAGCGCTCCTTGGCTACTGATGCGGAACTAGGCTTTGTCGATCTGAAATAATCCAAGAGACTCATCTGTTACCTCCCGAACAGCTTACTAAATAAGCCTTTTTTTTCTTCATCAATAAATCGGTGCGGTCTGCTTTCCCCTAGATAACGGGCGACAATATCCGAATAAGCTTGTCCGGCGTCGGATTGGTCGTCCAAAATCACTGGAGTCCCGGAATTTGAGGCGTTCAATACCGATTTCGATTCCGGAATCACGCCTAACAAATGCAAGGACAAAATCTCCTGCACGTCTTCGACACTTAACATTTCCCCTAATTTTACGCGGTCCGGGGAATAACGCGATAATAACAAATATTCTTTAATCGGCTCTTCGCCGTTTTCGGCGCGGCGGGATTTACTCGACAGGATCCCTAACATACGATCCGAATCCCGTACCGAGGAAACTTCAGGATTAGTCACTACAAACGCGTCATCGGCAAAATACATGGCGAGCGTGGCGCCGCGTTCAATGCCGGCGGGCGAATCGCAAACAATATATTTAAAATCCTTGGAAAGCTCCTCCAAAATTCTACCTACGCCTTCAGTGGTTAAAGCATCTTTATCACGTGTTTGCGAAGCAGGCAAAATATAAAGTTGATCGCAACGTTTGTCTCTGATCAGCGCCTGATTTAAGGTTGCTTCGTTATTGATGACATTCACCAAATCATAAACTACCCGGCGTTCACAACCCATGATTAAATCAAGATTCCGTAATCCGACATCGAAATCGATTACCGCGGTTTTATGTCCCCGCTTAGCCAAACCCATTGAAATTGCGGCGCTGGTTGTGGTTTTTCCGACTCCCCCCTTGCCTGATGTTACTACAATTATTCTGGCCAATGTTTTTTCTCCAAAAAAGCTTAAATTTCTTTGATAATCAGCTTCTGATTTTCTAAATTGATCTGTACGGGTCTATGTCGGGCATAGGCGCTTAAATCGTCGCGTAATTGGTAAATGCCGGCGATCGAAATTAATTCCGCCTGTAAATCCGAACAAAATATCCTGCTGTCTTCATTTCCTAACACGCCAGCCAAAGCTCGTCCTCGCAAGGAGCCATAAACATGAATATTTCCTTCAGCCATGATCTCGGCGCCGGCGCTGACCGGGGCAGTGACGATCAGATCGCCTTTAGCGTAAACCCTTTGCCCGGAACGCACAGGATGGGTAATTAATTTATTTTCAATATTTTGCTGCGCGGGCGCCAGCATTTCTAGCTCGGGAACGGGCAATTTTTTTTCGATTTTTCTCTCGTTAGACTCATTTTTATGTGTGTGAGCGATGCTATGTACCGGGAAATTCATCGCCAACGCCTCTGCATTTTGTTCTTCGGTGCCGCCACGAATACCGATAGGCATAAAACCCTGTTGACGTACAACATCTATAATCTCTTTCACTGTGATCGCCAGATTCTGCGCGGTCAACTTTTGAAAATCGATCAACAACGGCGAGTTTTTAAAAAACTCAGGGGCTTGAGCAACTTTATTTTGTAATTGCACAGCAATACCCACCGGATCGTTATTCGCCAGCAACAATACTGGAACTGTCAGAGTTGAACTTTTAAACTCTAAAGCAGACATTTGTATATAGGATGTATCGGTTGACATTAGGCTTACTAACTCTGCGTTCTCTTAATACAGATACTATCATTTTCTAAATAAAAAAACACGAATATGAAACGGTAAAAACACCTATCCTTCAGAAATAAGTCTATCGGTTAATTATCGATTTAACGTAATTCACGATGGCGGACAATGACATTTGGGATAGTATCCTTGAAATATTTACTCAATGCTTCAACCAGAAATACGGAACGGTGCTGACCGCCGGTACAACCTATGGCGATGGTCAAATAACTGCGGTTATCCGCTTCGAAGCGGGGCGCCCAGCGGCTGATAAAATTGCTTATGTCTTGAAGAAACTCATTGACTATGGCCTCGTTTTGCAGAAATGTCGCCACTTCGGGGTCTTTTCCGGTTAAACCTCTTAATTCCGGAGCCCAGAACGGGTTAGGCAAGCTTCGGGCGTCAAACACAAAATCCGCATCCAAAGGCACGCCATATTTAAAGCCGAAGGACTGAAACAAAATTGACAATGAAGCTTTGTCATTCTCGCCTAAACTACTCTTAAGCAACTCCCGCAATTGATGATAATGAGTAAAACTAGTATCGATAATAATATCGGCGCGATTCGCGACCGGCCGTAATAATTCTTTCTCGATTTCCAGGGCTTCTCTCAACGGCAGGTTTTCGGCGCTAAGCGGATGACGGCGGCGAGTTTCGCTGTAGCGTTGGAGAATTATGCTCTCTTTCGCCTCCATGAATATAACTTGACAATCAATTCCTTTACTGTGAATAAAATCAAGGCATTCAGGAAATTCGGCGAGTTTTTTGCTGCGATTCCTGGCGTCAATGCCGATGGCCGTTTTATGATAAGTTTCGGCATCCTTGAGCATGACATGATTAATAAAATCTTCCAGTAACGCCACAGGCAAGTTGTCTATACAATAATAACCGCAATCCTCAAGAGTATCGATTGCAATACTCTTACCGGAGCCCGACAAACCGCTGACAATTACCAGTTTCATAAAATTATGCGATGCAGGCAAAACCCCAACCTGCATCGATCAACTCCAAAATTAGCGGTGATTATGATTTTTTTCCTTGAACTTAACGACTTGTCTGTCTAGTTTATCGACCATGTTATCAATTGCTACATACATATCTTCTTGAACATCGTCCGCAAAAAGTTTTGCGCCGCTGATTTGCACCGTGGCCTCGGCTTTTTGCTCAAGTTTCTCAACCGTTAAAATAACATGCACATCAACAACATTATCAAAATGGCGTTTTAATTTGCTGAATTTATCTTCAACATGTGCTCTTAATGAATCAGTCACTTCGACATGGTGGCCTGTAATACTAACTTGCATGGATTACTCCTGTTTAAAATTTTGCTTCCGATTTGGGTTAAATATGCCTTTTCCGTTGGCTGGTGGAAGGAATCGACATCGCCTCGCGGTATTTTGCAATAGTGCGGCGCGCAACATTAATGCCTTTTTCATTCAATAAGTCGGATATTTTACTATCGCTTAATGGTTTGGACGGATTCTCATTACCGACCAACTCTTTTATAAGTGCTCTTATGGCGGTCGCCGAACACTCGCCTCCTCCGTCAGTACTGACATGACTGGAGAAAAAATATTTAAATTCGATTACGCCGCGCGGCGTATGCATGTATTTTTGCGTGGTCACCCTGGATATGGTTGATTCGTGCAACTCCATCTCCTCGGCAATATCTCTAAGCACCATAGGTCTCATGGCGATAGCGCCATGCTCGAAAAAATCGCCCTGTTTTTCAACAATGCTTTTGGCCACCCGCAATAAAGTATCATTCCGGCTATGCAAACTTTTAATAAACCATCTGGCTTCTTGAAGATGATTTTTCATACTGACGTTGTCCTGACTGCTATCCGCCCGCTTTATCATACCGAAATAAAAAGGATTCACTCGCAATTTCGGAGCAATATCGGGATTTAAAGAAACAACCCATTGGTCTTTTATTTTACTGACAAACACATCCGGAACCACATATTCAACATCATCTTGCTGTAATCGGGCGCCTGGTTTAGGATCCAAAGTGCGGATTAAAGCCAAAACGCCTCTTAGCTGCTCTTCATTCAAGCCGACTCGCTTCAACAATCTTGCGTGATCGCAACTAGCGAGCAAATCCAAATGACGGCGCACAAAATCCAGGGCTTCGGTTTTGTATCGGACTCCTTCCGGTAATTGTTGCAGTTGTATGCCCAAACAATCCGCCAAATCAAGAGCCGCCACTCCCGGAGGATCGAAATTCTGTATCATATGGAGGACGGCCTGAACCTCATCCATCTCCACGCCTTCCAACTGTTCCTGCAGTCCTTGCAAAATGTCGGATATTTCACTGGCGACATAACCATCATCATTTACGGCGTCTATAATAGCTACGGCAATGGCGAAATCCCGCTCGGAAACAGGCAACAACTCCATTTGCCAACGCAGATGATCGCGCACGGTTTCCGCGTTACTCCGGAATGTTTCGATTTCAACGCTTTCGGATGATTCTTCGCCAAGTGGTAACGAGTTCTCGTAAACATCGTCCCAGCTGACGTCTACGGGTAATTCATCCGGTAAATCGGTCAACGAACCTTCACTGGTTTGCTGATCGCTATTATCGATTTTTTTCTCGCGAAAATCGATATTTTGCGTTTCGTCTTCGTCTAATTCCAGCATTATGTTTGATTCCAACGCTTGCTGGATTTCCTGTTGTAAATCCAAAGTCGACATTTGCAACAACTTAATTGCCTGCTGCAATTGGGGCGTCATTGTCAGACTTTGACCGATTCTAAGTTGCAGAGATTGCTTCATGACGCTAATAACCTATAAACTAAACTTGTCACCCAAATAAACACGGCGCACTTCTTCATTTTCAACTAGTTGCTGCGATTGCCCTTCGGCAATAACTCGACCACCATTCAAAATGTAGGCGCGATCACATATTTCCAGCGTTTCTCTCACTTTATGCTCGGTTATCAATATACCTATGCCGCGCTCCTTTAAGTGGGCGATAATTTTCTGCAAATCCAGTACTGAAATGGGGTCTACGCCCGCAAACGGTTCATCAAGCAAAATAAAATCAGGATTACTAGCTAAAGCCCTGGCAATTTCAAGCCGACGCCGCTCGCCGCCCGACAAACCCAGCGCGATTTGCCGGTGCAGGTGGCTAATGCCAAATTCAGACAAAAGTTCATCTATTATTAGCTCTATCTGACCAGCGGTTAAATCTTCGCGAATTTGTAATACCGCACGTAAATTATCCGCGACGCTTAATTTTCTAAACACCGACGCTTCCTGCGCTAAATAACCAATGCCTAAACGCGCTCGCCTATGCATGGGATGATAGGTAATACATTTATCATCCAGAAATATTTCCCCGCTATCGGCCTTCACCAAACCCACCAGCATGTAGAAACTGGTAGTTTTACCCGCGCCGTTCGGCCCCAACAAACCGACGACTTCCCCAGTTTTGACCTGCAAACTGACGCCATCGACAACATTACGTTTGTTATAGCTTTTATAAAGCTGTTTGGAAAGCAGACACGCCATATCTATCGCGCCTGCGGGGTCTGCGGTTTCGGTTTTATCACGGAGTGTACGCGCTTACTGTCCGAATTAGATTCGCCAGCCCGTAACAATGACAGTTTAGTATCATATTCGATATATTCACTGGATTGTTTGGCGTCGCCTTGCCAAACAGAAGCATTCTTCGTAAAGATCAATAGATTTTTTTCCGGGTAAAATTCATTGACCAAACCTTCACCAAATATTTCTTCTTTGCCAACTTCCGGCAGTTGCCTGAATTTTGACGGTTGTCCGGTGGCGACCAGCTTAACAATATTACCATCCTTCATGTAAACCACTAATTTATCGGCGTCTATTTTTATACTTCCTTGCGTGGCGTAGACGTTGCCAATATAAGTACTGGTTTGCAATTTTTCATCATAAACCGCATTGTCCGAATCGATAAATATCGGTTGCTGGGCGTCGTCTTCAAGCGCAAACACGGATTGAAACGTCAAGCACAGACATAAGCCCGCCAGTTTATTTAAGTTCATAATACCCTTTGACCATAGATAGCAATTTCAAATGGATTGGACTTTGAAATATTGCTTCCATGCCGGTTCCCGAGGTTTTATGCGGCGGACTTATTATTTCCGCCCAAGCGGTGGTTTCAGCGAAATTAGTCGACAACTTTACATGCAAATCCGAGGTATTGATTGTTAAGGCGGCCGCATTTTTCGAGGCGTCGCGATTTATGGTAGTAGCGCCGGCAAGTTGCAAATTGTCGCCATCGGCCGCTAATACGCCGCTTTCAGCCTTGATTAGCCAGGGAGCCTGACCATTTTGGTTAAATAGCGTCATAAACGGTTTTTCAAAAAAAGTTGAGCCGTCGTCTTTGTAATGCAACATTTTAACAGCCAATAGCTCATTTTTTGGCATTCCATTAATGTCCATTTGTTTTTTGTAATATCCGCTACTAAAAAAATCGGGGCTATTCTCTGCAATTTTAACCGTCTCTTCACGCCCTTCATTCCAGCGTATCGATTCCCAGGATATAAGCGCCGCAACAGCAATAAGCAAATAGAGCTGTAATTGAGTCATAAATAAGTTTGTAAAAGTTCGTCAAAATTTCCTTGTACCTGCATGATGAGATCGCAAACCTCGCGAACGGCGCCCTGACCGCCCGGCAATTGCGTACACCAGTCCGCATATTTTTTTACTATAAAATTAGCATCCTGTACCGCAATTGCAAAACCAACCCGGGTCAGTATAGGCAAATCCGGCAAATCATCGCCGACATGCGCCGCTTGTTCGGCGCTCAACTGTAAATTGTCAAGAATTTCATTAAACGCCGCGCGTTTGTTTTCATATCCCTGATAGACAGTCGAAATGCCTAGGTTTTGCATGCGCAAAGCCACCGAGTTTGAACTGCGGCCCGAAATAACGGCAATTTCAACGCCGGACTGACGCAATAATTTTAAGCCAAGACCATCTCGGGCATGAAAGCATTTATATTCATTGCCCTGATTATCAAAAAACAGGCGGCCATCCGTTAAAACGCCGTCAACATCTAAAACCAATAGTTTTAAACGCCTGATCTTTTCAATCGTTAAGGGGGTTAAATCCAACATAAACCTGTCAATTAAACTATTCCGGCGCGCAATAAATCATGCATATTCAAAGCGCCCGTTAAACATTGCCGTTCATCAACGACCAGTAGGGCGTTAATTTTCTTTTTTTCCATGATCTGCATGGCTTCAGCCGCCAAGATGCCCTTATTAATCGTTGTGCAAGACCAAGTCATGACATCATCAATCACCGAAGTATGCACATCGAGATTTTTTTCCAACATACGGCGCAAATCGCCATCGGTAAAAATTCCGACCACGCGGTTTTCCGCATCGACAACCGCCGTCATCCACATTTTTTTATTGGTCATTTCCAATAAAGCCTTACTGACTATTGAGCCCTTAACAACAACGGGCGCTTCAAGACCGGTATGCATAATATCGGTGACTTTCAGCAGCAAGCGTTTTCCCAAACTACCGCCGGGGTGAGACAAGGCAAAATCATCGCGGGTAAAACCCTTGGTCTCAAGTAAGGAAACGGCTAGCGCATCGCCCATCACCAAAGCGGCTGTCGTACTGGATGTAGGCGCCAGTCCCAAAGGGCAAGCTTCTTGTTCAACCGCTACATTGATATGAGCGGTAGCAAATTTCGCCAGCGTCGATTCCGGATTTCCGGTCAACGCAATCAATGGTACGCCTAGACGTTTAATAATAGGTAAAATTGTCAGAATTTCGCCGGTTTCACCGGAATTGGAAATTGCCAACACGACATCATGACGGGTAATCATACCCAAGTCGCCATGACTTGCTTCGCCAGGATGTACAAAAAACGCCGGCGTACCGGTACTTGCCAAAGTCGCGGCAATTTTACCGGCAATATGCCCGGATTTTCCCATACCTGTCACCACTACCCGTCCGGAACATTTCAACATTAACCGGCACGCATAAACGAACTGATCGTTTATTTGCGCGGCTAAAGCAACTACAGCTTGAGCCTCTGCTTGAATAACAGCCAATGCTAACGATTGGATATCGCTGTCATGCCCCACTGTAATTTGCCTTACCTTGTTCAGATGCTAAAAAGGTATTATTATTGCATGTTATTAAATAATTTTTAATATCAAGTCATTGACTTCTTCATGCCCCCTCATGGAAAATAGGCGTTTCTAAACAAAATCAATCTCATGATTCCGCCACATGTCTCATAGCGACAGCGCTGATAATAATATCGTCACTATCAAAAATTTATCTTTCTCCAGGAGCGGAAGAAAAATTTTCGACAATATCAGCTTGGACATCCAACGAGAAAAAATTACGGCCATCATGGGCCCAAGCGGCACCGGAAAAACCACGCTGCTCAAATTGATAGGCGGCCAACTCACTCCTGATCAGGGAGAAGTGTACTTTGACGGTCAAAATGTTCATCGGCTGAACATCGGTGATCTGTATACTTTACGAAAACGCATGGGCATGTTATTTCAAAGCGGCGCCTTATTGACTGATTTGAATGTATACGAAAATGTAGCTTTTCCATTGCGAGAACATACGCGCTTACCGGAATCGATGATACGCACCTTGGTCTTGGTAAAATTACATGCCGTAGGTTTACGAGGCGCCCGCCTGTTAATGCCGAACGAATTATCCGGCGGCATGGCCAGGCGCGTCGCTTTAGCCCGCGCCATCGCATTGGATCCGTTAATGATCATGTATGACGAACCATTCACCGGCCAGGATCCGATTTCAATGGGCGCCTTAGTTCATTTGATTAAAGCCCTGAACAACACTCTCGGACTCACAAGCATCATAGTTTCGCATGACGTTCAAGAAACAGCCGCAATCGCCGATTACATTTATGTGATTTCGGAAGGTAGAATTATCGGTCAGGGCTCACCACGGGAAATTGAACAATCCGATTCCGAATGGGTACAACAATTTATGTGCGGCAAGGCCGACGGCCCGGTCCATTTTCATTATCCGGCCAACGATTATTTCGACGATTTGTTTGTATCATGCAACTAACTACCAGTCAAAATGCTTGAATTTTTTGAAAATCTTGGAAAAACCACTCGCAACGGCTTTTCAAAACTCGGGCGCGCCACCTTCTTTTTGCTCCAAACACTGAGCGGCCTTTCCTTGGTTTTACGCCGTCCGGGGCTGCTATTGAAGCAAATGTATTCGGTAGGGGTGCTTTCGTTTATGATAATTTCCATTTCCGGATTATTTGTTGGCATGGTGCTTGGATTGCAAGGCTATTATATTTTATCCGAGTTCGGCGCGGAAGAATCCCTGGGCGTCATGGTGGCGGCTTCTCTCGTCAGAGAACTAGGCCCGGTGGTTTCGGCGATTTTATTTGCCGGGCGGGCCGGATCGGCGCTAACCGCCGAAATAGGCTTGATGAAAGCCACGGAACAGTTATCCGGTATGGAAATGATGGCTATTGATCCCATCAAACGCATCATATCCCCACGTTTTTTGGCGGGTTTTATTTCGACGCCTTTATTAGCGGCGTTGTTCAGCAGCATAGGCGTAATAGGCGGCCACATGGTCGGCGTCAGCATGCTCGGCGTGGACGACGGCGCATTTTGGTCACAAATGCAATCCAGTATCGATTTTCAGGAAGACATCATCAACGGCGTCATTAAAAGTATAGTTTTTGGATTCGTAGTGGCTTGGATCGCCTTATTTGAAGGCTATGACACAACGCCGACATCCGAAGGCGTCAGCCTTGCAACGACTCGCACGGTGGTCAATTCGGCTTTTTCAATTTTGGGACTTGACTTTATTTTAACTGCTCTTATGTTTGGAGAACATTAATATGCCGCATTCCAAAGTTCAGGACACTTTTGTTGGCCTATTTGTCGCGGCCGGAATTGCCGCATTGTTTTATATGGCCTTACAAGTAAGTAATCTTGGTTCTTATACGCCAGGCGATAGCTTTGTCGTCTCGGCTAAATTTCAAAATTCCGGCGGCCTAAAAGTCAAATCCCCTGTTTCAGTCGCGGGTGTGCGCATCGGCCGCGTTTCCGCTATAAGTTTAGACCCGGAAAGCCATGAATCCGTAGTGGAAATGCGTATTGACGCCAAATACAACAACTTGCCTGACGACTCGGACGCCAGTATTTATACCGCCGGCTTATTAGGGGAACAATACGTGAATATAGATCCGGGCCCTGGATTATCGGGGCAATTTCTGAAAAACAACAGCAAAATTGAAAATGTTAGCTCAGCCATTATCCTTGAAGAAATGATAGGCAAATTTTTACTCAATAAAGCAGAAGGGAAATAATGTCGAAACTGACATTAACGATGCTGGCGCCGGATAGTTACAGCTTGACCGGCGATATGACGTTTGCCGGCATCGATAGGCGCACGGTTGATTCTTTCAAGCTTTTGAAAGCCTCGAATCAACTTAGCATCGATTTAGCCGCCGTTACAGTCACTGATAGCGCTGGGTTAGCGCTAATGATAGAGTGGATAAAATTCAGTAACCGGCAAGGCATACTTCTCAAGTTCAAGAACATACCGGTACAGCTCATTTCGCTCGCCAAACTATGCGGTCTTGATCAAATAGCACATTTCACAATAACGAATGATTAAACCGCTAGTCTCTTTCAATTACACCTACTCAGTCAAATGGATAAATTACTCATTACCGGCGGCCAACCTCTTTCCGGCGAATTAAGAATTTCGGGCGCTAAAAACGCCGCCCTGCCTATTTTAGCCGCCACCATCCTTTCCGAATACCCGGTAAGCATTGGAAATATTCCTCATTTGCACGATATCACCACAACCCTTGAGCTATTGGGGCAAATGGGCGTTGGCTTATTAGTCGATGAAAAAATGAACATAGAAGTCGATGCAAACAGCATTAATAAATTCGAAGCGCCATACGAACTAGTCAAAACCATGCGCGCGTCCATTTTGGTGTTAGGCCCATTATTAACGCGTTTTGGCGAAGCGCATGTTTCGTTACCGGGCGGTTGCGCCATAGGCACGCGGCCGGTGGACATACACATCGATTCGCTAATCAAGATGGGCGCCGATATTGAAGTCGAAGCTGGTTATATTCACGCCACTGCGAAGCGTTTGCATGGTTGCCATTTAGTGCTTGATAAAATTACCGTAACCGGCACCGAAAATATTCTGATGGCCGCGACGCTGGCTAAAGGAACCACTATCATTGAAAATGCCGCGAAAGAACCGGAAGTATCCGACCTAGCTCATTTTTTAAATAAAATGGGCGCTAAAATCTCCGGTATCGGCACCGATATTTTAGAGGTGCAGGGCGTTGAAAAACTCGGCGTCGCCAATTTACATTATGAAATTTTACCCGACAGGATAGAAACCGGCACCTATTTGGTAGCTGGCGCTATTAGTTGCGGACGGGTAAAATTAAAAAACACCGATCCGCATATTTTGGACGCCGTATTGGTAAAATTAAAAGAAGCCGGGGCCGAGATTACCTGCGGAGACAATTGGATAGAACTCAATATGCACGGCAGACGGCCAAAGTCAGTCACTATCCGTACCGCCCCATATCCGGCTTTTCCTACGGATATGCAAGCGCAATTTACCGCTCTTAACTCGGTCGCGGAAGGCATAGGTTTAATTACTGAAACCGTATTCGAAAACCGTTTTATGCATGTTCAGGAACTGCAACGCATGGGCGCGCAAATTAAAATCGAATCCAATACGGCTATTTGTTCGGGAATAACATTATTAAAAGCCGCGCCGGTCATGGCTACCGATTTACGCGCCTCCGCCAGCTTAGTGCTTGCCGGCTTGGTTGCCGAAGGCGAGACTCTGGTTGATCGGATTTATCATATTGATCGCGGCTATGATCATATTGAAGAAAAACTTGCCCAATTAGGCGCGACTATCCGCCGAGTTCCACGTTGAGGTCATTATAACCATGCTGACAATAGCAGTTTCCAAAGGCCGAATTTACGAAGAAGCCCTACCATTATTGGCGGCTGCGGACATTATCCCGCTCGATGATCCGCAAACCAGCCGGAAGCTGATTCTACAAACCAATCGCGCCGACGTACAACTCGTCATCATCCGCGCTACGGACGTACCGACTTTTGTTGAATACGGGGCGGCTGACCTTGGTATCGCCGGCAAAGACGTTCTCATGGAGCATGGCGCCGACAGTCTTTACGAACCCTTGGACCTGGGTATCGCCAGCTGCCGGCTGATGACCGCCGCTAAAATCGACGCTCCGGCTATTACCGGCAAGATTCGGGTGGCGACCAAATATGTTAAAACCACTCAACGTTATTTTGCCGATCTTGGCGTCCAGGCGGAAATCATTAAACTATACGGCTCCATGGAATTAGCGCCGCTGGTCGGTCTTGCCGACTGTATCGTTGATTTAGTCGATACCGGCAATACCTTAAAAGCCAACGGCTTGGAGCCGAGGGAGCTGATTAGCCGGATCACTTCAAGACTGGTCGTCAATAAAGCCGCAATGAAGATGAAACACCACGCCATCCAAGCGCTGATCGACCAGCTTGAATTTACCTTAAGCCAAAGCTAAAAAAACGCCTATGATAACCATGACCCGGCTTGATAGCGCTTCTACGGATTTTAACCGGAATCTGCAAAAACTGCTTAGCTTCGACAGCGCGGACGATTTGATTATCCATCAACGGGTGATCGAAATTATAGCCGATATCCGCAATCGCGGCGATCAAGCGCTGCTCGAATTTACCAACCGTTTCGATCACTGCGAATTTAAAAATGCTTGTGAATTAGAGTTAAGTTTCGACCAGCTTAAGCAGGCTTGGAGCCGGTTACCATCCGACAAAGCCGCGGCGCTGGAAACCGCGGCGAGCCGTATCCACGCATACGCGGAAAAGCAAAAACTGCAGTCCTGGCAATACAATGAAGTAGACGGGAATATTTTGGGTCAAAAAATTACGCCCTTGGATAAGGCTGGGCTCTATGTGCCGGGCGGTAAGGCGGCTTACCCTTCTTCCGTATTGATGAACGCCATCCCTGCTCAAGTCGCCGGAGTGGGCGAATTAATTATGGTTGTGCCGGCTCCTTACGGAGAAACCAATTCCTTGGTTTTAGCCGCCGCCTATCTGGCGGGAGTCGACAGGGTATTTACGATAGGCGGCGCACAGGCGATTGCCGCGCTCGCTTACGGTACACCTACCATTCCAGCGGTTGACAAAATAGTCGGGCCAGGCAATATCTATGTCGCTACCGCCAAAAAACTCGTGTTCGGCCAAGTTGGCATCGATATGATAGCAGGCCCTTCGGAAATCCTGATCATCTGCGACGGCCAGACTAATCCCGATTGGATCGCAATGGATCTGTTTTCCCAGGCTGAACATGATGAAAACGCCCAAGCCATACTGATTAGTACCGACGAGGCTTTCCTGGATGAAGTTGAAGCGAGCATTAACAAGCTTATGCCGGAAATGGAGCGCGCAACGATTATTGCCTGCTCATTAAAAACGCGCGGCGCGTTTATCAAAGTTCCCGATTTAAACCAAGCCGCTGAGGTCGCAAATCGCATTGCTCCAGAACACCTGGAGCTTTCGGTCGCCGATCCTGAATCCTTAAGCCAAGCCATCCGCCATGCCGGCGCTATCTTCATGGGCCGTTATACCGCGGAGGCGTTAGGCGATTATTGCGCCGGCCCTAATCATGTCTTGCCGACTTCCGGTACGGCCCGCTATTCTTCACCGCTCGGCGTCTACGATTTCCAAAAACGCACGAGCCTTATCAATTGTTCCGCGGCGGGCGCTCAACATTTAGGCAAAATCGCTTCCGTGTTGGCGCGGGGCGAAAGCTTGACCGCCCACGCCCGCTCCGCTGAATTTAGAATTTAATTATCAACGGCTGATTGATATTTGCCTCCGAAAGGTCTCTCTACATGCCAAATAACTTGCTTTCCAAGCTGTTCCGCACGGAATTGCAGTCCATGTCCGCCTACAAAGTAACTGACGCCAAACACTTAATAAAATTGGACGCCATGGAAAATCCCTATCCATGGCCGGAAGCCATTCAATCACAATGGTTAGAGACATTGAAATCTTGCGAAGTCAACCGTTATCCAGACCCTGAAGCGCGAATTTTGGCGGCTACGCTACGCAATAAAAATCATATTTCATCGGAAACGGCATTATTACTAGGCAACGGCTCGGACGAAATCATTCAAATTCTGCTCATGGCTTTAACGCCAAACGCAAGAGTCCTGGCCCCGGAACCCGGCTTTGTGATGTACAAACAAATCGCGGCTAGCCTCGGTTTGCAATTTTACGGCATACCTTTGCAAGAGGAAGACTTTGCTCTCGATCTCCCCGCCATGCTTTCCGCGATCAAGGATTTACAACCGGCCATCATTTTTCTTGCATATCCGAATAATCCGACCGGCAATCTGTTTGACACAGCCGCCATCAAACAAATTTTGACCACCACCTCTGGGCTTGTTGTGGTTGATGAAGCTTACGCGCCTTTTACAGATCGAAGCTTTATCGGCGAACTTAGCGGTTTTCCCAATCTATTGGTGATGCGGACTTTGTCTAAACTTGGTCTGGCGGGCTTACGTCTGGGCTTTCTGCTGGGTCAGCCGGCATTGCTGGATGAGCTCAACAAAATACGCCTGCCATACAATATTAATAGCCTTACCCAAGCAACGGCAAACTTTGCGCTGAATAACGACGGCTTTCTATTGGAACAAACCCGCCAAATATGCATCGAACGATCCCTGGTTTTCAACGCCTTGCAAGCGACGCCCAAGATTAAGCCCTATCCCAGCGCCGCCAATTTTATACTGTTTCGTACGTTGGGAATACCGGCCAATGGTGTGTTTAATTCGCTTACCCAACAAGGCATTCTGATCAAAAATCTCTCCCGCCAAGGAGGGATATTGGAAAATTGCCTGCGCGTCACGATAGGCGCCCCCGAAGAAAATAAAGCATTTCTTTCCGGACTGCGGAATGCAGTAAAATAAAGAAAATATCCTTATTCAACCACCGCATTAATTGCTATAAATAAAGTCTTTTGCAGTACAGCTTCTATAAATGCTTTTAGTAAGGTATATTTGCCTGAAAAACTATAAAAAATACTGTCGTCGAAAAACAGTTGTTACTCAGGAGCATTACTCATGACCCAAAAAGGCGTAGATCATTCTAAACGCCAGTTTCTCACCTCTGCGCTTTCGGTAGTAGGCGCGGTTGGAGCCGGCTATTTGGCCGTACCGTTCCTATCGCAAATGCGCCCAAGCGCTAAAGCCATGGCGGCGGGGGCGCCGGTCGAAATCGACATCAGCAAAATAGAAACTGGTCAATTAATCCGGGCCGCTTGGCGCGGAAAACCGGTATGGGTTTTAAACCGAACCCCGGAAGTGTTGCAAATTTTAGCCACTCTGGACGATAAACTGGCCGATCCGCAATCAAACGCATCTAATCAGCCCGCAAGCAGTAAAAACCCTTTACGCTCAATTAAACCTGAAATTTTTGTCGCCGTGGGACTTTGCACTCATCTAGGCTGCTCGCCCACATTCAGGCCGGAAATAGCGCCGCATGATTTAGGCGAAAACTGGAAAGGCGGCTTTTTTTGCCCATGTCACGGCTCTTGGTTTGATTTGGCCGGCCGGGTATACCGGGGAGTACCGGCGCCAACTAACCTGGAAGTGCCCCCATACCGTTATATTTCGGACACTCTCATTATGATCGGTGAAGACAACGAGGCTAGCAGCGTATGAAGCATAGAATTAACCATTTTTCCGAATGGTTTATGGAGCGTTTCCCTCTCTCCGACCTCTGGAACGAACACATGGCGCATTACTATGCGCCGAAAAACTTTAATGTCTGGTATTTCTTTGGTTCACTAGCCCTTTTTGTATTGGTCAACCAACTGGTCACCGGAATTTTATTAACCATGAACTATAAGCCGGACGCAAAGCTTGCTTTCGATTCGGTTGAATACATCATGCGCGACGTCGATTGGGGCTGGTTAGTGCGTTATATGCATTCCACGGGCGCTTCCGCATTTTTTATTATTATTTATCTGCATATGTTCAGAGGCGTCATGTACGGCTCCTTCAAACAGCCGCGCGAACTGATCTGGATCTTCGGCATGCTGATTTTCGTCTGTTTAATGGCTGAAGCTTTTATGGGTTATTTACTGCCTTGGGGACAAATGTCATACTGGGGCGCTCAAGTCATTATTTCACTATTCAGCGCCATACCCGTCTACGGCGACGAACTTTCACTATGGATACGAGGCGATTACGTAGTTTCGGACGCTACGCTCAACCGCTTCTTCGCCTTTCACGTCATTGCCGTCCCGCTCGTACTGTTGATTTTGGTGTTCCTGCACATCGTCGCCTTACACGAAGTCGGTTCGAATAATCCCGATGGCATAGATATTCACGAACAAACCAACTGGCAAGGTAGACCTCTGGACGGCGTTCCTTTTCACCCTTATTACACGGTAAAAGATATTGTCGGCGTAGGCGTATTCATGTTTTTCTTCGCCATCGTGATTTTTTATATGCCGGAAATGGGCGGATATTTTCTGGAGCACGCCAATTTTATCCCCGCCGATCCGTTAAAAACTCCGGAACATATCGCTCCGGTTTGGTATTTCACCCCTTTTTACGCTATTTTGCGCGCCGTGCCGGACAAGTTTGCAGGCGTTATCGCCATGGGTGGGGCTATTCTGGTACTATTCATGCTGCCTTGGCTGGATCGCAGCAAAGTCAGATCAATACGCTATCGGGGCGGCATGTTCAAAAAAGCATTGCTGCTGTTTGTCATCAGTTTTATTGCTCTGGGCTATTTGGGTACGCAACCCGCCACACCTTTAGCTACGACCATGGCAAGAGTGTTTACGGCAATATATTTCGGTTTCTTTCTGCTCATGCCGCTGTATACGCGTTGGGAAAAAACCAAACCTTTACCCGAACGAGTTACCATCCAACCCAGTATCGAAGAACGTATTCCCGAAGTTATCGCCTTATTTGACGAGATTACCACTACCGAACAAATTACCGATAATAACGGTGAAACGACTACAAAAATAAGGCCGAATCCGCGCGGTATTAAAACCGTGTTGTTTCGATTAGTTAAAAACTTAAAAGAAAGCCTTGATTAAACCATGAAAACAATTTTAACGACCCTATTGTTTTTATTCTCTTTCAACGCATTGGCCAGCAGCAACGCCATGCTGGAGAGTCCGGACATTGACCTGGCCGACTCCGTGTCCTTAGAGCGCGGCGCCAAATATTTCGTAACCTA
>JBEKBU010000011.1:0-32157 GCA_050015235.1 Methylomonas sp.
AGTTGTTGCTGAGAAAAATGCTGGATGTGTATTTGCAAGGCCGGCCGCTAAAAAGCCGGGACGTATTGGCGAAAATTATCAAATATTTATAAACTTATACCGTATCTTATCCGCCGCATAATCGAAATACCGGGAAATAGATGACAAAGAACAAAATTTTATTAGGCGTTAATATCGACCATATCGCCACCGTCAGGCAAGCCCGCGGCACGCGTTATCCCGACCCGGTGCAGGCGGCGTTAATCGCCGAACAAGCCGGCGCCGACGGTATCACCGCGCATTTACGCGAGGATAGGCGGCATATTCAGGATCGGGATATCTACCTGTTAAAAGAAATGCTGCAAACCCGCTTAAATCTGGAAATGGCGGTAACAGACGCCATGCTGGCGCTAGCCGTGGAGCTTAAACCGCATGCTTGCTGTCTGGTGCCGGAACGCCGCGAGGAACTGACCACGGAAGGCGGGCTGGATGTAGCGGCGGCGCCCGCTAAAATGCTGGAAGCGTGCGGGATGCTGGCTGCCGCCGGCGTCGAAGCATCGCTGTTTATCGATCCGGAATTCAAGCAAATCGATGCGGCGCTGGCGGCCGGCGCTCCTGTCGTCGAATTACATACCGGACGCTATGCCGACGCCGCGACCAAGGCCGAACAGGCTATGGAATTACAGCGCCTGATAGCGGCGGCGGAATATGCGCACCAAGCCGGTTTGCAAGTAAACGCCGGGCATGGTTTAAATTTTCGGAATGTCGTGGCAATCTGTCACATAGAGCGGATAGTCGAATTAAACATCGGCCACTCTATCATCGCCCACGCGCTGTTTGCCGGTTTGGAGCAGTCGGTGCGGCAAATGAAGCGGGTCATGCTCGATGCGCGGCTGCATAATTAATAATATTGTAAAATTTCCAATTTTATCTGACAATTCGAAAAACATTAGCGTCGATGGGCCGGGCTTGCTTTTAGCTCAACTAATTTACGAACGGGAATAGAAAAATTTTATATGCAAACATCCAATAAAAAAATTAAAAAAAATGTAACTTGGATTTTTTTCGGCGCATTGCTGGCAATGCTAAATGCCGCTTGGGCGGAATCCGATATGCAACTTCAGGAAAAAGCCCTCAAGGCGCGGGAAATGAATCGTCAGAAAGAGACGGATCATTCGGCCCATCCGGATGCGGCCAATGAAATTGAAGTCTTTCGGGGCGTTTTTTACGGCTACCTGCCGTGTCATGAAAAAGACTGCGACGGCGTCAAAATGACTTTATCGTTGAAACAAAAGAGCAATTACCTGCTGGTTACCCAGCCGGCCAAACCATCGTCCAGAGAGTATTACGATAAAGGCAAATACGTCTGGGATGACGCCGCCCGTACGCTGTCGTTAACTTCCAATAAGGACGCCCTCAAACGCCTATTCACCATCAAAGACGAAGGCACGCTCACGCTACTCAATAGCAATGGTACGAAGATGCCCGGCGACCAGGACGATTATGCATTACGGAGAAGCGATAAAGCGAAATCCAGGGAAGTACACATACACTAAACGGTGTGACATCGAAAAAATGATCGGTTCGGGGTGACGGGATGGCTCCCTCTCCAGGATCCGATTGCCGCTGACGTCCAGCATTTCACGGCGTTAATTTATCATCTCGCCCAAATTACACATGCATATGCTTCAACCATCCTCGATTCCACTCCGTTTCATCGATGTTAGCAGCTTAAAAATGATGCTTAGCGTAGTAATCCTGATGCTGATCAGCGGAGTTGCCCATGCGAAAGGCGCCAAGGGCAAACAGAAAATCAATATCCATCCCTCGCAGGTCGATAATGATAGCGTGACGCTGACAACCGAGGCTAACATTTATTACGGCACGCTCTATCTCAACACCAGCCTTGCTTACTCGGATGCGTCAGGCTGGGATATTTCGCTGTCGTCGCAGAATATTCCGTTATCGGGCGGCGGGGCGCAGAACTTTCAGGAAGATACCTACTTCAATCTATCGCGCACGTTTCATTTTGCGGAAGGGCACGCGACAACATTCGGTACGCAAACCGGCTACCAGTTTTATCAACAGCCTATCGGCAAAATTCATTTATTCGATTTCATCGACCATGAGTATACGGTATTTCCGTTTATGAAGCTGCATGCCGGCGGATTCTGGGTGAATTCCGCGCTCTCCACGCTGACCGAATACGTCGGCGCGATGACCGGCATTAAGTTGATGTATGCTGATTGGATGATACAGGCCGATTATTTCGGCGGTCACACGAACGTCAGCGGCGGCGTGTTTAATCTCAATTACTACTGGCTGAATAACCTAGCAACCTATATCGGCGTCGGCGTGCCCGAGCGGAATTCGGGCAACGAGTTTTATGGGATTATCGGGTTTAGTTTGTCTAATAGCAGTTTGCGTTGATTGCAGCTTAATTTAAGATTTCAGGTTATTTAGCAATCAAGAATAATATTTAAATTTCAGTAAAGGGTCTTCTCCCGGCCCCAGAATTCTCAAAATAAAGATGTTTCCATCATTTACCCGGTAATAGATAGTGTCAGATCCAAAAACAAACCGCCGCAATTCCGGCTTTATATGGCTTCGATCACTTCCCATGAGCGGAAATTTTGCGATAGCTTCGAGTGTGTTGAATAGGCTGTCTTTATACAAGCCAGCTTGCTTGGCGCCAATTTTTTTTATGGTGTAAGTAGCTATATTAATTAAATCTTTTTCAGCTGGTTTGGAAAGTTGTAATTTAGCCATTCATTCTTGTATGCAAACTTTCGACATCCCTCCAAATTTCTAGAAGACTACGTTCACTAGTTCCACTGGCTTCGGCATCGTCCAGCAAATTTCCCAACTCTAATTCGGCTGTCTGCCTATCTTGATCTTGGCGTATCAGATCGCGGAAATATTCGCTGTCGTTGCCATATTTGCCGGAGTCGACTTGGGCTCTCACCCAAACTTCCATTTGATCGGTAAGCGTAATAGTTTTTCGTTGCATGGGCATGGGAACGCTCCAAATAAAATTTCCAAAGATCGTATGATATTATCATACTTATTTCTTTCCCGATATTTTTCGAATGCTGGTATTTCCATTAAATCTGCACGTGAACGCAGATAAAGCCAATTCCCGGCTTTAGCCCCAGAAAGGTTATTCGGCGAAATATAAGTTAGCGTCAGCTACCCGGCTGTTGGCGTCTGGCTGAGGACGCCGTGAATACCTCCCTGTAGCTTTCGCCCGGCCTCCATGCCGGTCAAACCTCTGCTAGGCGCTCCGGCGCCAAAAGCCAAGGTGGTCAGCTATCGGGAAGCATTTGAGAGTTTAGTCTCTCAATGAAAAGTTACGATTAATTTTAAATGTGGGCTATCTAATCGCAGACTTTCTGCGTATAATATATGCGCATAGCCAACCCAGATGGAAACGCCATGCAACCCACTTTCAATACCAGCGCACCCAAAAAAGCCGCCAATCTCAGCATCAACGTCGAGTTATTGAATCAGGCCAAAGCTCTGCATATTAATTTGTCCGCCACTCTGGAACAGGCATTGACCGAAATTATTCGCGACAAGCATCGCCAACAGTGGCTGCAAGACAATCAGCAATCGATCATGCAATATAATCAACGTGTCGAAGCGGAAGGTTGTTTCAGTGACAATCTGCGGAATTTTTGATGGCGCAATTCACGCTTTACCGCAATACGAACCGGCAAACCCAAGATCGTTATCCTTTTTTGCTCGATGTACAGAATGATTTTCTCGAGGCGTTGAAAACGCGTTTAGTCATTCCCGTAGTGAAGCTTGCTGACCATAAGCCTATTTTGCGCTTGAATCCAGTTTTTTCTTGGGAGCAAGTGCGGTATATGCTGATCGTGCAAGAAATGGCCGCCATTCCATCAAATAATATGGGTGAGAAAGTGACTGATCTTGAGGCGTTGCGTGCTGAAATACTGGCTGCCATTGATTTGTTGATCACGGGCATTTGATTTGACGCCACTCTGAAAAGACAAGGAAATATTTAAACGGAGCAAAGCATGACCGCTAAAATTTCAGACGAGGAAAAAGCAATTATTGAAGAAGCGACACGCGAAGTGGTTTAAATTTAATCAATTCGACTGAAAGGCTCAACATTTTTTTCGTTATTGGAAAGTTAGAACAGACCCCGCGATCACACATGCATACCCAGGAACTCACTGCCCTGCTGGACAGGCTACGCACCGAACCCCATGAAACGGAATGGCTGGAGTTCAAGGCTAACCGCTTTGAATCCCAGGCGCTAGGCGAATATATTTCCGCCCTGGCAAATTCTGCCTGCCTTTGCGGTAAGCCCCGCGCCTATCTGGTTTTCGGGATTGAAGACGGCAGTCACATGGCGGTGGGTACAGTCTTTGATCCGCAGGCAGAAAAAGGCAAAGGCAATCAGTTGTTGCCGTTGTGGTTATCGCTGGGTATGCATCCCAATACCGGTTTCGAGATTCATCTCTTTAGCTATCAGGGTAAACGGGTAGTACTGTTCGAAATTCAACCAGCCTTTGACCAACCGGTAAAATTTTACGGCAAGGCATACATCCGCGATGGAACTAGCAAAACCGAACTGGCAAGCTACCCGGAAAAGCAGCGGCAAATCTGGCAACGCCGGGTTGACTGGAGTGCGCAAGTGTGTGAACGAGCCAGTCTGCACGACCTTGACCAAGAAGCGATTACAAAAGCCCGCACCGAATATAAGACTAAATTCCCCAGCAAACGTGCGGCAGTGGATGAATGGGATGACGCCACCTTTTTGAATAAAGCCAAACTGACCATACATGGGGCAATAACAAACGCCGCGTTATTATTGCTGGGCCTGCCGGAATCGGCCTCCTTGTTGTCGCCCGCTGTCGCGCGGATTAGCTGGCTTTTGAAAAATGACCGCAACGAAGATCTGGACTATGAGCATTTTGATCCGCCCTTTTTTTTAAATGTGGACAAAGTACTGGCGCGGATTCGTAACCTGACAGTCAGAGAACTCCCCAGCGGTACGCTTTTTCCTTTGGAAATGACCCAATATGACCCATGGGTAATTCGCGAGGCCTTGCATAACTGCATCGCCCATCAGGATTATGGCCTGAGTGGCCGCATACAGGTGGTGGAAACACCGCAAGCTTTGACGCTTACCAATGTGGGTGGATTTTTGCCGGGGCGGATTGAAACAGTCATCGAACAAGACGCCCCTTTGGAAATATACCGTAATCCTTTTCTGGCGGCGGCAATGGTGAATCTGAATATGATCGATACACAAGGCGGCGGTATCAAGCGCATGTTCCAGGCCCAGCGCAAACGCTTTTTTCCGATGCCTGATTACGATCTTTCCCAACCTGAAAGGGTAAAGGTTTACTTACAGGGCCGTATTCTGGATGAACGCTATACCCGTTTATTGATGGCCAGAGCCGACCTGGATTTACGAACCATCATGCTACTGGATAGGGTGCAAAAAAATCAGGTAATATCGACGGATGACAATCGACGCTTAAAAGCCGCTAAGCTGGTGGAGGGCCGATACCCAAACTTGGTGGTGGCTGCCGAAATTGCTGCTGTAACCGGCCAGAAAGCAAAACACATTAGAGATAGAGGTTTAGATAGCAAGTTTTATAAGGATTACATTCTGGAACTATTGAAAGAACATCAGCCTGTATCCAGGGAAGATATTGACAAATTGCTGCTGGATAAATTGCCGGAAGTTTTGAGCAAAGAGCAAAAGCTGACAAAGATTCATAACTTGTTAAGAAATATGGCAAAATCAGAGATAATCCGTAATGATGGCGGACGAAAGTATTCACAATGGGTGTTAGCTGTAAACAAAACCAATAAAAACCAATAAAAAACAGCTTGATAAAGCAAAAAGACTTGCTGTAATACAATGTTTTTTAAATAATTTTTTATTGATACCTGCATTATTTAAATTTGCTAGTATCAATAAGCCGCAATCAAAAGGAAGCTCAATGGCGCAGATAAATACCTTAAAGGATAACCGTAAAATATCCCATATACTAGCTAAACCAGCTAATTGGACAGATGGAAAACTATGTGTACCATGACATCGGTAGAAGCCCAAAACCATTTCGGTGAATTACTGGATGCGGCGCAGCGTGAACCGGTAACCATTACCCGGCGCGGACATTCGGTGGCGTTTGTGGTGTCAGCCAGAGATATGGAAGATCTTATTGATATCCGTAAACAGCGCTCTCAAGCGCTGGCAACGTTTGAATCGTATTTTGCCGTGACGGATAACAAACTTAAACCGGATATCGAAGGCGTTGAGTAACGCGATCGATGCGCCTCCTTCGTCGGCAGCATCCTATAGGCGCATCTTATCGCGTTGTTTCAATTTGAACAGACGCTGGGCAGGCTGAGTAAGACCACAATGAGACATTACAATTGAGCACATACATAATTTGATTGGAGAATACTTATGAACATTATTTCCATGCTTAACCAAATTCAGTCAAATGAGATTGTGCTCCCTGCAATCCAAAGGGAATTTGTTTGGAGCGAGGAGAAAATCGCAAAACTAATGGAATCTATAATGCGGGGCTATCCTATCGGTATTGTTTTAATGTGGGAAACTTATAAAGATATCCAATTCAGGAGATTCGTAGACTCATATCAGAAGGATGAGACTACATCGTTCTTTGATAATACCGCCAATCAAAAATTAAAACTTGTGTTGGATGGCCAGCAGCGTCTTCAGTCGCTGTACATTTCTCTTTATGGCCAACATAACGGTAAATATCTATATTTTGACATTCTGAGTGGCCGAGACTCGGACGATTTTGAAGAAGAAAAATATATTTTCTACTTTGGAACAAAAAATGAGGCAGACGAATGGAATAATGAAGCCAAAAAGATGTCGGTTACCGATGACCGAAAAGCAGAAAACTTAGCTTACTACGTCAAGGTATCTGAATTATTTAGGATGGATGTCGCCCAGAAACAGCAGTATCGGAAATCAATTGTTAAACTTATGAGACTTAATGATGAAGAAGAACTTCGTTTGGAGACGAACCTTGCGACACTTGATGAAGTTTTTACAAAAGACCAGAACATCCTAAAAGCATCAATAATTGATGAAAATAAGCCATCTGACAGTCAGTCTAGACAAACGGAATCAGACGTTTTAGAAATATTTGTTCGGATCAATCGACAAGGAATACAGTTAAGTCGCTCCGATCTTATTTTTAGCATGTTGAAATTGAATTGGAAGGAATCTGCTACTGCACTACCAGATTTTGTTAAGAAAATAAATGAAGGGAATTCATTTGATATTGACATAGACTTCGTAATTCGCTGCTTGTTTGCCGTGTCAGACTTGGGTTCTAAATTTGATCTGGATATGCTCCGCAAGAAAAGCAATATGAAAAAATTACAAAGCAACTTCGAGCAATGTTGTGCGGCAATAGAAGCAACGGTCGAC
This sequence comes from Methylomonas sp., assembly GCA_050015235.1. Lineage (GTDB taxonomy): Bacteria > Pseudomonadota > Gammaproteobacteria > Methylococcales > Methylomonadaceae > Methylomonas. Next base: position 7,436 of record JBEKBU010000011.1, read on the forward strand.
TCTGTTCAAAAATATTGTTGGGTATCAAACAATAAAGTCATTGGCGGCAATTACAATTTAGTTCCGTTTGTCTACTATTTATTCCATATCAAGGGGCATGATGTTCCGAATAACCAAATCCAGAGTTTTAAGAAGGCATTTTTCTTGTTTGGATTTTCAGGGCCATTTTCAAGATATGCGGATAGCAGACTTGCTAAATTCATTAAAGATGAACTTAGTGCAGCCCCGAATAGGAATATGGATATTTTCCCTCTTGAAGCAGCCATCAAATGGGTAAATTATTGGGAAGCAATTTCAGATTGGAACAAGAATCTTGTACAGAGAAATCCTAAGCTGGCATTGTGTATCGTACAACAAGACACGGGACACAAAACACAATTTTATTTAAACTCTAGGGAAATGGATCACATTTTTCCACGCTCGACGCTAAAAGAAAAAGGAGTTGATGAGGCGAAGATTAATCACTTTGCAAACTTCTGGTTTCTAAGCAAAACAAAAAATATTAATAAAACTAATAAACCCCCAAAAAAGTATTTTGAAGATGTTGATGATAATGTGCTGGCTAGTGCATTAATTGATCGTGATCTTCTAAACTTGAATCAATTCAAAGCCTTTTTGGATAAACGCGGAGATGCTATTATGAAAAAATTGACAGAGCAAATCGGTTTTTCATCAAATGATTTTGATGTTCTAAAAAAATAATAACATTTTTGTTAGCACGTTATTGGCTCGGTATTTTTGGCTAAACTGAATGACTGTTGATGGTAAGCCTATGGCCAAAGTGGTTTATAAATCAATTCATTTTGCACTATTTAACTGTTTGTTAATCGCGGCTACGGGCTGGAAAGTCGTAATTACTCTGACCCATTTTACATATTCATTTGTTAGTATTTATGTCAAAAATTGAAGCTCATCTACTTCCAGCCTATAATAATAATATCAAACTTAAAAATTTAGTTAAACAATATAAAAACTATTGCACCATTCGCAGAGATCTTCGCACAGCTAGCCAAATTTGTGACTACGTAATTGACGTTCATTCGAAATTAATTAATGATGAAATAAAACTAGCAGATATTGCGAACTCATCGTTTCTTATTAGAGCATCTGTGATGCACGCCATTATCTTATATGGACGCTGGTTTAAGGCCACAGAAGGCAAACCAAAATTAGATGCAAAAGAATTCTTTGATGCTAAATCTAATAAAATGGTTATCCATAACAAGATTATCGATCATAGAGATAGGTATATCGCACATAATGAATTGGACTTATTGGGCGTTGACAGAGTTTGGATTAACACAAATAACGACAATAAATTTATATCATCTGAAAGTGATTGGCTAGAACAAATGTGGTTGCAAGATACTGATTTAAATATGGCAACTTTCCGAGATTGTGTTCATATCGTCCATAATAAGATTGACGCTAGTATCATACCTAAAAAACAACAAGATCTTGATTATTTTCTTATATTTATTCTTGGGAAAGCTTTGTAAATAGGCCCTTTTATTAAATGGTAGCAAGTAGTATCAAGGTAAATATTTATCTAGCAAAAAAATTAGATGCATACTATATTCTGTCGCACATAACAAATAACAGCTTGTAGAGTTTGACCTAGTTCAATTTAAATTAAGTAAACGTTTGAAATTGGTCTTTTTCGGACATCCATTTTTGAAAATTGTCGGTTAGCCCGCAGCCTAATTTACACAATCTACCCTACAACTTATAAAGCGGCTCCAACCCATCCGATTCCCCCCCGCCCTGCTTGGTTTGCTGCTTGGCGCATTGCAGAAAAGCCTGCCAAAGCTTTTCCCCTTGCCAGCTCTGCGGTTGCTGCGAATAGAGGGCCTGATTCAATTTTTCAATTTCAGCGTCCAGCGGCGCGCCGCAATGCTGGGCGATGGCGTCCAGACTGTCGGCGCCGAATTCGCGGCCGCCCCATTGTAATAGCACTTTGTTCGCTACTTGCAAATCGTTTGCAAAACAGGCTTGCTTCAAAAGTTTTTCGTAATTATTAATCGGTTTAGCTGCTTCGGCGCGCTTATCGGCGGTGGCGGAAGGTTTTGCGCGTCGGGTGTAATAAAAAGCGATTGCGGTTATTAACCAGCCCATCGCCAGGAACGCAGACAGGGCTTGCCAGAAACGTACGTCGGTATGCCCCTCGCCAGCCGTGGGCGCGGCCTGTCCCGCCGGCGTCTGGTCGGCGAATGGGGTTTGGGTTGGCTGGTTGCCGGGTTCGGTATTGGCGAGCGCCGTGATGGTGACGCCGGGCAAGCTGGCGGTTTCGGTTTGCTCGGTTTTGGTGTTAAACCAGGTGATTTCAATGGCCGGTAGCTTGTATACGCCGGGCTTGGTCGGGATAAAGGCGATTTTTTCCTCGCGGATGGCGGTGACGCCGTCGGCTTGTTTATCTTCTTTCAGCACCGGTTGATCCGGATAGTTTTTCATGCCGTCCACGGCGCTTGCCGTGGATAATTCCGGCAATTGGCCGACAGTGGCGCCCTGGGCGGCCAGCCGCAGGGTGCGGGTTAACGGCTCGCCGACTTTGGCGGTTAAACTTTGCTGCGACCAGGATTGGCTAAGCTCCAAGGATTCGGCGCTCAACCAGGGTATTTTGTTGAAATTGGCCGGCGCGGGCTGCACGTTTAAGGTTATGGCTTTTGAAACTACCCGGCGCGTTTCGGTGTTTTGCTGATTAAAAAAGCCGTTAAAACGCGGATGCCGCGCGGACAGCACCTCGGCGGTTAAATTCAGCGGCGCGATGGTGACCGCGCCGCTTTGTTGCGGAAAAATAGCGTATTTGCGTTCCGTAACCGAGTAATCGACGCCTTGAATCTGGGTGTTGTAAGTACTATCCTCGCCGAGCTTTTCGACCACCGCGTCCTTAAGCTGCGGTTCTTCCAGCCGGCCTTGCGTGATTTGCACGCTCCGGTAAAAACGTACGGTATAAATTACCTGGGATTGCACATACGGCTTTTCGGGGCTGGCGGATACCTCCAGGAATAACTCTTCATTGCTTTGCGGAACGCTTTGATTTTCGCTGACATTGATTTTTAACGGCTTGCTGAGATCGCTGCCGAAGGCGATCGGCGGTATCAGTAATTCGCCGGCTTGTTTGGCCAGCACCGTCAAAACCCATTTTTCGGAGCGGCTGCCTTGACCGTTTATCCAGGAAACATTGCTGCTGCGCTGTTGGTCGACAACTTCAAAATTATCCTGTAACGGCGTAAAGTCCGGATTGCCGTCGGGTTCGGAGCTCGCGGAAAAAACGATCTGAAACGAATCGTTCAGAGATACCGGATTTCTATCCACGGAAACCTGAATTTCCACCGCCCGCGCGCATAGCGAAAACAGCAGGCATAAACTGAACAGCAAAATTTGCAATCGGCTCATCGGGTTACTCTCGCTATGGCTAGTCGTCGCCGTGTTGTCCATATTGATATTCTTTATAAAGCTTTCTAAATTTACGTTTTAATAAAACGGTCGGTTCGTCGGGTATGCGTTTCAATAATTGTTCATTCGCCCGCTGGGTTTCGTCTTTTTCCAGTTCGCTGGCTGATTTAGACTCTTTGTCTTGCGATTGTTCCCGTTTATCCGACGGTTGGGCTTGCGCCTTCTCCTCATTTTGCTTGTCTTTGTCCTGTTGATCTTTATCGCCTTCCGATTGTTTTTGTTGCTGCCGCTGTTTGTCGGCGTCCGCTTGTTTTTGCTGCTCTTGCTTGTCTTCCTGTTGCTGTTGCGCTTGCTGCTCTCCGGCGTTGTCCTCGGGTTTATTTTGCTTTTCCTGCTTGTCCTGCCGCTGATCCGATTGCTTATCGGATTTCTGTTGGTCCTGATCCTGGTTTTTTGGTTGTTCGCGTAACTGTTTTTCGACCAGTTCTTTATTGTACTTAGCGTCCTGATGATCGGGCGCCAGTTTTAACGCCTGATCGTAAGCTTCGATAGCTTCTTGCAGTTTTCCGGCTTTGGCCAGCGCATTGCCTTTATTGTAAAAACCGTCGGCGTTTTGCGTGTCTTTTAACGTGTCCGCCGCCTGTTGATACTCGCCGGCCCGGTATTGGGCGGCGGCGCGCCAGTCGGGATTATTAAACTGCTTGGCCGCTTTTTGATAATCGTTTTGGTTGAACGATTGCTGGGCGCGCTGATCCGGATTCCGCCACAGGCTTTGCCAGTCCAGCGCATAACTTTTTCCGGGCAGCGGCAACAAACATAAGCCTATCCAAATCAGCAAACCTTTGCGGAAGCGTAGCGCCGCCCAAGGCAGCACGAACAGCAATAGCCAAGGCCCGGCCTCATCCCATTGCTGCAAAAGCAGATTGTTTTCCTGGTTTTTGTTGGCCGCGCCCATGGGATTAAAACGTTTTTGCAATCGGTCGATATCCTCATCGTCCGTTGTCACCGGCTGATAAAGGCCATGGCCTTGCCGGGCCAACTCCGCCAGAGCGGCGGCGTCCAGACGGGCGACGACGATATTGCCGGCGTCGTCCTTGACAAAGCCGCCGCCGGCTTGCCGCACCGGCGCGCCATCGCCGGTGCCGACCGCCAATACCGACAAATGGTTGCCGCCCAGCCATTTTCCGGCTTGCGCCGCGCTTTCCGCATCCACGCTGTCCGTTATCAATAAAATATCCCCGGCCGTCTCGCCGGCTTGCCGCAATAAATCCGCCGCTTTGCGGATGGCTTTGCCGGCATTGCTGCCGGGGCTGGGCATAATGTCGGTCGTCAACGCCTCCAGCTGGCTGGAAATGGTCGCGGTGTCGGTAGTTAGCGGCGTCACGGTAAACGTATCGCCGCCGTAAACCAGCAACGCGGTCTGGCCGTCTTTGCGCAGTTTCAGCAGGTCGGCGATTTTGTAACGGGCTTTGACCAGGCGGCTAGGCTTGATATCGTTCGCATTCATGGTCGGCGACAAGTCCAGCGCGATTACCAGTGCGGAATCGTTCCGGAACGCCGGACTGGGCAAGCGTTGCCAGGTGGGGCCGGCCAAGGCGATAATCGCCAGCACGCCCGCCGCGCCGCCGGCCAGCAAACTTCTCCGGTTTTGAATCAACGGTTTATCCGCCAGCAGAAAAGGCAGCAATTCCTCATCGCAGACTTCCAGCCAATTCCCCCGGCCTTGTTTATGTTTAAACAGTAAATACAGTAATATGCCTAACGCCGGCAAGGCCAGCAACCACCAGGGGCGCAGAAAATGGTATTCCGCAAAACTCATAAATACCTCAACCGGTAGATCACGATGCCGGCGCTTATCAATACCGCCATGGCTAAAGGCCAATGAAACAAATCCTTTTTCGGCCGAAAAAACTGTTTGTCCTTTTCCACCGGTTCGAGTTGATCCAGCATCGCATAAATCTGCTCCAGCTCTTCGCTGTTGCGGGCGCGGAAGTAGCGTCCGCCGGTCTTGTCGGCGATGGCGGTCAAGGTTTTTTCATCCAGATCGGCGGACGGGTTCACCTTGCGGACGCCGAACAGGCTGCGGACTAACAGTTCGTCCGCGCCGATGCCTATGGTGTATATTTTCAAATGTTGCTGGGCGGCTAGTTCGGCCGCCTTCAGAGGCGTTAATTCGCCGGCGGTATTGGCGCCGTCGGTCAATAAAATCAGTACCCGGCTATCGTCTTTTTGATCCTGCAAACGTTTAATCGCCAAGCCGATGGCGTCGCCTATGGATGTTTGCGGCTCGTCTTCGGTAATGCCGATAAAAGACTCGTTCAGCAAGGTCTGCACGGTTTTGCGGTCAAACGTCAACGGCACATGCAAATAGGCTTTGGTGCCGAACAGGATCAGGCCGATGCGGTCGCCTACCCGGCGGCGGATAAAATCGCCGGCCACGAATTTAATGGCGGTGAGCCGATCGACCTGTTGCTTGTCGATAAAAAAATCTTTTTCGTCCATACTGCCGGAAACGTCGACGGCCAGCATCAAATCCCTGCCGCTGACGGCAAGCTCGAGCGGTTCGCCCAGCCATTGCGGGCGCGCCGCCGCTAGCGCCAGGCATATCCAGGCGATTGCGGCCAGCCATAAAAGTGGGCGCTGATAGCTATTCCGCACCTGTTTGCCGCCGCCGGCAAAATCATCCAAAAACGGTACTTTCAGAGCCGCTTGCTGTTCTTGCGGCTGGGCGGGCAGCAACCAGCGCACCAATAGCGGTAACGGTAAAATCAGTAACAGCCAGGGCCAATAAAAATTTAACATTATTTCGTTTTTAATTTCCGTAGCGGGCCGAAATTCATAGTGGGTGCGGCGGGTTTCTGTTGTATAAGCCAGCGTTCGCAGAGCGTAAATAAGGCGTCCAGGTCTATATCTTCCGGCGCCGCGCGCCGGTATTGACTCTCGGCCAGACAACGGCCGGCGCCTTGGCTGAACGGCGCATCCGGCAAGCGGCTATCCAGATAAGCCAGCCAAGCCGCGCCGCTCAAACCGGCCACGTTTTCCCTGGGCGCGGTGGATATCGCGACCCGGCGCAACCATGCCGATAAAGCGGTCAGGGTCTGCAAACCGTCCAGACTGTTATCCTGTTTGATCGCCAGCAGCATTTGCCCGGCGCTTTTAAACACCGTTTTCCGCCGTGCGCGTTTAAAAGCCCAAATCGACAGCACGGCCAGCGCCGGCAACAATACCGCCAGCATATACCAGCCCGGCGCGGGCGGCCAAAAGCCTATCGCTTCCGGCAAATGTATGTCTTTTAAAGGTAATTCATCCATATAGGGATACTTGACTCATCATTCAAGCCGACGGATTAGTTTTTAACCGGCCCCGTAACAATAATACTATCTCAAAAGCCTGTAAGGTGGTTGGACAATATAAATACCCCAAACCGGTTTTCCGGCACAGTTGCCGCAAATATTGCTGTCTGGATTGAAATCTGGTTTGGTAATCGATAGCCAGATTTTTGTCTCCGCTATCGATAAATATGTCCCTCAGCATATTGGTGAAGCGGTAGCGGCCTTTAGCCGGCAAGCGCATTTCCAGGGGATCGGCGATCTGCACCAGAATCACGTCGCAGTGCCGGCCGAGATCGGACAGATGCCGCTCCGCCGCCGCATTCATGCCCCGGAAATCGCTTAATATAAATACCTGGCTGCCTGGACGGGCGTGATGTTGCAAGCGGCCCAGCACGTGTTCAAGCGCATTGGCGGCCTGGTTGTGATAGTCCGGTTTGACCAAGGCGTTAAAAAAATGCAGCAGCGCCGCTTTACCGGTTTGCGGTTTTAATTCATGGCAGCCGTTATCGGCGAATATCTGGCCGCCGATGCGGTCGCCGCGTTTCAGGGCGGCCCAGGCCAGCAGCCCCGCCAGCCTGGCGGCCTGTACCGATTTGAAAACGCCGCGCGTGGCGAAAGTCATTGTGGCCCGGAAATCGACCGAAATAAACAAGGGGATTTCCCGTTCTTCCTTGAACACTTTGCTGTGCGGTTTGTCGGTGCGGGCCGTTACCCGCCAATCGATGCGCCGCACGTCGTCCCCCGGCTGATACAAGCGGGTTTCGTCATAGGCCATGCCCCGGCCTTTGATATTCGATAAATAGTTTCCGCTTTGCAGGGCGCGGACATTGACATGCTGTAAATTTAACGCCCCGGCCGGCTTGGCGAGGTCGATCAGGTTTTTTAACGAGACGGCGACCCGTTCATGTTGGGGCGATGCAGGCGCATTCATGGTGTTAAGGAACGGCGATGCGGGCGATCAATTGTTTAATCACGTAATCGCTGCTGATCCCTTCCGCTTCCGCTTCATAAGTTAGAATCAAGCGGTGCCGCAATACGTCATAGGCTATATCCTGGATGTCGCCGGGATCGACAAAATCGCGCTGCGTCAGCCAGGCTTTGGCGCGCGCGCATCGATCCAGCGCGATGCTGGCGCGCGGGCTGGCCCCGTATTGTATCCAGTTCGCCAAGTCCTGCCCATAAACGGCCGGATTCCGCGTCGCCAATACGATTTGCAGCAGATAGTGCTCCAGGCTTTCCGCCATATGAATATTCAGCACTTCCTGGCGCGCGGTAAAAACCGTCTCCCGGCTGATTTTTTGAACGCCGCCGGTTTGCAGTTGCTCGCCCTTGGCTTCGGCCCGCGCCAAATGTAAAATCGAACGTTCGTGTATCGCATTCGGGTAATCGATTTTGACATGCATCAGAAATCGGTCCAGTTGCGCTTCCGGCAGAGGATAAGTGCCTTCCTGTTCGATGGGATTTTGGGTGGCCATGACCATAAACAGTTGCGGTAGCGCATAAGTGGCCTTGCCGACGGTAATTTGCCGTTCCGCCATCGCTTCCAGCAACGCCGCCTGCACCTTGGCGGGAGCCCGGTTGATTTCATCCGCCAGTATCAGGTTGTGAAACAGCGGCCCTTTCTGAAATTCGAAACTGCCTTGCTGGGGCCGGTAGATTTCCGTGCCGGTCAGGTCGGAAGGCAACAAATCGGGCGTGAATTGCACGCGGTGAAAATCGGCTTCTATGCTTTGGCTCAACACGTTGATCGCCCGCGTCTTGGCAAGCCCCGGCGCGCCTTCCACCAGCAAATGACCGTCAGCCAGCAAGCTAATCAACATCCGTTCGACCAGGACTTCCTGGCCGATGATGCGTGTATTGATAAAATGGCTCAACTGATTTAGTGCGGTTTGTGAGGGGCTTAAACTCTGTGCAATCATGAATATTCCGGGTTATGCGCGTTTATTAACTCAGCATACGACTCGGTATGCTGAAAATAGTTGCCAATTTTACGTTTTCTTCCGCTGTCCTTCAATATTCGTTGGAATAGCGCATTGCGGACAAATTTCGCGGTTCCTTGAAAAAGGTGTCGCCGGCCCTATCTTAAAATTCGCTTAAACATTACATATTTAATCGCTCTTCAATCCATGACAGCATGTTCATGCTTTCATGTAAAATAGCAATAATTAAGGGTTTTACATCCTTTTTTTGTAAATAAAAAATAAAGTGATGCTCACATCTAGTTACAAAAAGTTGGGAATACCGGCTAGAAAATAAACGAGAATAAGCGGCTCCATTATCAATTTCCTTAAGGTCGTTTTCAGCGTTTGAAGTTAGATCAAAAGGAAGCATTAATTACCGTATTTTTTGAAATGTTTCTTCAAAAATTTGTCTTGCGGATTTATTTACTACATTGCCCGATTCAGCAGCCTTAATTCTTGGCTCCAAGAAGGCTTCAAGTTTGCTTAGTGCTTCAGCTTCGCTTATTGTCGCGGTTTCAGGCAAAACATGACTTAAAACATATTCTTTAATAGTTTGACCGGATAACGCGGCAACAGCTTTGAGCCGCTGATGTTGTTCAGGAGTTACATCAATAGATAAACGCATAGAGCCACCAAATTGAAAAAATAAAAAACAAGACAACATTTACACAAAACAACAAAAGTTGTCAATTTTTATTTTATAAACGCCTCAATACCGGCAACGGCGGCTGTTTCAAAACCGTCCTTACTCCCCAATAGCCCGCCAGACCGACGCCCAGCATGCCGCAAGCAGGTAACGCCAGCCATAAATATAAACTGGGATGATAAGCCATATGGATGACTTGGTTGTAAAGCACATACAATATGGCTTCGGATGTTACGGCCGCGAAAAAACCGGATAAACCGCCCAGCAGCGCGAACTCGATCAGATGGGCGCGCATTAATAATTTAAACGGCGCGCCCAGCGTGCGCAGCAGAGCGCCTTCGTAAATGCGCTGATCCAGCGTGGCGTTGACGGCGGCGAACAGTACGCTGAAACCGGCCAGCAGCGCAAACCACAGCAATAAATTAACCGCCTGGGTAATCTGCGTCAAAATGGTTTTAAATTGCCGCAGCATGGCGTCGACTTCTAAAATCGTAATGGCCGGAAACTGCTTCAACAAGCCGTTAAGTTGTGCTTGCTGCTGTTCGGCCAGATAAAAACTGGTGATATAGGTGACGGGAAAATTATCCAGGCTGCCCGGCGAGAATATCATGTAAAAGTTAGGCCGCATCGTATCCCAGCGCACACTGCGGATATTGACGACTTTGGCCGTGAACTGGTCGCCGCCGGACTGAAAAGTCAATTGATCGCCTACTTCCAGGCCTAGGCTCGCGGCGAGTTTTTGCTCCACTGAAACCGAACCTGGCTCCAGGTTTCGCCATTGTTCTCCGGCGGTTATTTTATTGTCTTCCGGTAGTTGATCCGCCCAGGTCAAGCTTAAATCCCGGCGCGTCGCTTCTTCACCCGCGCTGTCTTTACTGACCCGTTGCTGAACCGGCGTGCCGTTGATTGCCTGCAAACGGCCTCTGACGACCGGATAAAAGCGGCTGGCGTTTATTTGCGCCTGTTGTAAATAAGACTGTACCGCCGGAAACTGCTCGGCGAAAATATTCAATGCGAAATGGTTAGGCGCGTTTTCCGGCAGCTGCCGGCGCCAATCGTCGATTAAGTCGTTACGCATCACAAAGCTGATAGCCATGGCGGTCAGGGCGATGCTGAAAGCCAGGATCTGGCTGATGCTTAGCGCGGGTTTCCGTAATAAGCCTTGCATGCCGAACCGCCAGCTTAAGCGAAAAAATGGCAATAATTTACGGCTTTGCGTTATTAGCAGATAAATGACAAAACTCATGACCAGCAAAGCCGCGAAGCCAACGCCTAAAATGACGGCCGTCATTTTTAGATTGGCGGTATACCGCCAAATCAACAGACCGAGCGCCAGGACGGTTAACGCATAAATCAGAAATCCTCCTGAGGATAACGGCTCCAATTCGCGCCGCAGCACCCGTAGGGCGGACACGTTACGCAAACCTAGTAACGGCGGCAAGGCGAACGCCGATAAAATTAAAAAACCGACGCCGATACCGGAAAAATACGCCCATAGCTCCGGTTCCGCCAGTTGCGGCGGCAACAACTCTTTTAACAGATAAAATAATCCCTGCTGAGCCAGCCAGCCTAAAAAACAGCCGGCGACGCCCGTCAAAAATCCGAGTATCAGAAATTGGTAGCCGAACAGGCCGACTATGGTTTGCTGTGTGCATCCCAGGCAGCGCAAAATCGCGGCGGCATCGTAATGCCGTTCGGTATAGCGGCGGGTAGCCATGACGATGGCGACGCCGGCAATCAGCACCACGACGATACTGGACAACCCCAGATATTGTTCGGCCCGGCTTAAGGCCGAACCTAACTCCGGCCGGTCGTCGTGTATGTCCAGCAAGCGCTGGGAGGCCAATAATTGGGGTTTGAGCCAATCTTTATAGGCGCTTAGCGCCGACTCCGCGCCGCTGAATTGATATTCATAGTGGATGCGGCTGCCGGGCTGTATGACTTTGGTCGCCTGCAGGTCGTCCTCATGCATCATGACCCGTGGAGAAAAATTATAAAAATTGCTCCGTTTGTCGGGTTCGTAAGTCAAGATCCGGGTAATGGTCAGCGTTTTTTCGCCAACGGTAAGCTTGTCGCCCGGATTAAGCCGTAAAGCCGTCAATACCCTTCTTTCCACCCAAGCTTCGCCCGGCGGCGGCCCATGATTGCTCGCGGTTTCGCGATTGTCATGGTCTACAATTTTTAAATTGCCTCGCAATGGATAACGAGCGCTGACAGCCTTGACCGCCGCCAGCAGCATTTCGTTATTTTCCAGCAAAACGCTGGAAAATTCCGTAGTCCGCGCCAGATTTAAGCCCGTTTGTTTAGCCTGAACAAGCCATGCGTCAGCCACCGGCGTTGAACCTGATATCGCCGCGTCGCCGGCCAAAAACTCGGCGGCCTGATCATGCATGGTGCGCTGCATGCGATCGGCGAACAAGGTTACGGCGGTCGAGCCGCTGACGGCGATCAATAAGGCCAGGGCCAATAAACTCAATTCGCCGGCTCTGAAATCGCGTTTTAGTAAGCGAAAGGCGAGCAGAAAGAGTTTCATAGCAGTTTCCCGCCTTCCAGACGGATAGTGCGCTGACAACGGGACGCCAGTTTAGCGTCATGAGTGACCAAAATCAGCGTGGTGCGTTGTTCCTGGTTAAGTTCGAACAGCAAATCTATGATATAGGCGCCGGTCTGGCTGTCCAAATTTCCGGTCGGCTCATCGGCGAACAATATGGCCGGATGCGTCACGAAAGCGCGGGCTAGCGCCACCCGCTGCTGCTCGCCGCCCGACAACTGTTTTGGCGTATGGCGTAACCTAGACGTCAGGCCCACTCTGTGCAGATAGTCGCGGGCCGCCGATTCCGCTTCCGGGTCGCCGCGCAACTCCAGCGGCAGCATCACATTTTCCAGGGCTGTTAAACCCGGCAGCAAATGAAACGATTGGAAAACAAAGCCGATCAGTTGGGCGCGGAGTTTGGCGCGTCCGTCTTCATCCAGTTTAGTCATATCCCGGCCATTGATTTCTATCCGGCCGGCGCTCGGATTGTCCAATCCAGCCATTAGACCGAGTAAAGTGGATTTTCCGGAGCCGGATTCGCCGACGATGGCGACGCTTTCCGCGGGCTTGATGATTAAGTCGATTGATGACAAGATATGCAGCGCGCCTTCGCTGGTTGTTACCGACTTTCCGAGGTTTTCGGCGAGAACAATGGCGGCCGATGTTTCAATTCCGTGAGTATGCATCATGTTTATAGTTATCCTAGCCGTGCTTATGGGCTTATTGCCGTTAAATTCAATGGCTGAAACGATTTTAGTTTTTGGCGATAGTATTAGTGCCGGATATGGCGTGGAAGTTCAGCAAGGCTGGGTGGCGCTGTTACAAAAAAAACTGGCCGGACAGTATAATGGCGTCGTGATCAAGAATGAAAGTATCAGCGGTGAAACCACGGCCGGAGGTTTAGCGAGGATAGATCAGGCGTTGAGCCGGCATAAACCGGACATAGTCCTGCTGGAGCTAGGCGCTAACGATGGTTTGCGCGGCTTATCGCCGCAAGAAATGCATAATAATTTGAAGGAAATGGCGTTACGCTCGCAAAAAGCCGGCGCCAAAGTCTTGCTGCTCGCCATGAAAATACCGCCCAACTACGGAACTCGCTATATCGAAATGTTCTACAACGTATACCCGCAATTGGCGAAAGAATTGAAAATACCTTACGTACCTTCGCTACTTGAAGAAGTAGCGCTCAAACCGGACATGATGCAAGCCGACGGCCTCCATCCCAATGCGCTGGCGCAACCAGTGATAGCCGAGAAAATCGGGTCTTATTTGTCGCCTTTATTAAGCGGAGGCTCTTGATGGGAATGATCGTGCTTTCGGAGTTTTATGCCGCCTGTTGAACTGGCTTATGAACATTACGGCGAGCAACATAGTGGTTGCCCGCTAATAATACTGCATGGTTTTTTCGGTTCATCCCGAAATTGGCGGGCTATCGCCCAACGCTTGGCCGCCGATTATCCCGTCTATGTGCTGGATATGCGTAACCACGGCCTTTCGCCGCACGCTCCGGAAATGGATTATCCGTCCATGGCTGAGGATTTAGCGTTTTTCATGGAGCGGCTCAACCTGAGTAGAGCGCATATTTTAGGGCATAGCATGGGCGGTAAGATAGCGATGTGGTTTGCCTTACAACAGCCGGAACGCGTGGAAAATCTGCTGATCGCCGATATTTCCCCGGTCAGTTATGCGCATAGTTTTGAAAATTTGATTCAAGCTTTAAAAAATCTACCCTTGCACGAACTCGGCAATCGCAAACAGGCCGATATATGGCTGGAGCCCTATATTTCCGAAAGCCCTTATAGACAGTTTCTATTGCAAAATCTGGCTTTTCAGGACGGTAATTATTACTGGCGGGTAAATCTGGATTATTTTCTCGATAACGCCGGCTTTATCGCCGCATTTCCCGAACTTGAAAATATCCAGCCGTACCCGAAACCCGTTTTGTTTCTGGCCTGAGAAACTTCGGATTATATCGATAAAGACGCTCTATACCACCTGTTTCCGAACAGCGTCGTGCTAACCATACCGGGAGCCGGCCACTGGCTGCATACCCAAGCGCCGCAACAATTTTATCAGGCCGTTATCGATTGGTTAAACCCGGCGCCTACTACCCCTGCAGACTTTTAAATCGACGCCTAGGTTAGCGTTTCTCGAGCGTCGTAAATCCTCTGCTTGCCTGCGTTTATCGCAGCGCGTTGGCGCTGACGAAAGAGACCGAATAAATCGAAGCTAATTTATTAAATATGTTAAATAATTAATTGTTTTTATTTATTTAAGTGGGGCAATTCCGAAAGTCATTTTACTCGTCATGCATAGCTATTGTTCTTCAGTACAATAGCCTCAGTTTGAAAATTAGATATGATTTAGTTGGTCTATTTATCAGCATGAGGCTGTATTATTAAATGCTTTTAGAAATTATGGCGCAAGAAATCAAATTATCAATTCAGGATTTGCTTGACGGGCGGTATGAAAGCAGCCTGAGCAAATATTTATCACTTTCGATAGACTATCTGGAGCCGGATATTCATATCAGCATTACCACGGCCGATAAGGAGCCGACGATTTATTCAACCAGCATATCCACCGCGGTACCTGTTGACATATCCGCGCTGATGTTCGAGATGCAGGCAAAAAACGATCATTCCTAGCAAACGGCTTCAATTTCGTAGCCGGCAAATTTACGTATGTTGATAACCCCGCTATCCAGTAGCAGATATTGCCCTTTAATGCCTTGCAAGATACCGGAGACGCACGCTTGCTTATCAAAATTCAAAGGTTTTATTTTTGCCGGATAGTGTTGAACGGGGTAATGGATTTCCACGCTTTCGGCATCCGGCAGAAAGCGGCTATCGTTTTCATGGTGTTGTTCCCGGATCTGCTCCAACTCTTTTGAACATTTAGCCAATAGTTGGTCCCGAAGTTCAGGTAAATTCAGTAATTGTGTATTGTTTTTCAACATCTGTTGCCAACTGGTTTTATCGCTCACATAGTGCGCCAAGGCCACTTCAATTAAGCCGGATACATAACGCGAGGCCGTTTCGAACACCGGCAAAGCCTGAACGGCGCCCTGATCTATCCAGCGCGTGGGTATTTGCGTTTTTCGGGTAATGCCGACTTTAATACCGGATGAGTTTGCCAGATAAACAATATGGGGTTGAAAACAGAATGCCTCTCCCCAGGCGGGTTCGCGGCAGGTGCCGGCGGCATAATGGCATGTTTCCGGTTTCAAAATGCACATGTCGCAGGCGGCTAGGCGCATAAAACAGGGATAGCAGTAACCCTGATTAAAACTTTTAGCGGTTTTTTTATGGCAATGCACGCAAAAAATTTGGCCGCTGTAACGCAATTCCAGGTGTTGGCCCAGTAAAGGGTTTAAATCTACTTCAACATCGCCTACCGGTAAGCGATAGTTGACCGGATCGCCCAAAGTCGCGGTCATTTTTTGTAAACAGCCTAACATTCGATTCCTCAATGACTTGATAAAAAACTTGTCGATAGCTGACCACCTTGGCTTTTGGCGCTGGAGCCCCTGGCTGAGGTTTGCCCGGCATGGATGCCGGGCGAAAGCTACATGGATGTATTTACAGCGTCCTCAGCCAGGGGCTCCGGCGCCAAAAGCCGGGCAGCTGACAAAATCTTCACTCGGAATAGTTGCAAAACCCAATAAAATCAACTAAATTGGCTTTGAGTAATATCAATTACAAACCGGTATTTCACGTCGCTTTTCAACATGCGCTCGAACGCCTGATTAATATTCCGCATTTCGATGAGTTCTATGTCCGCCACAATATTATGCTGGGCGCAAAAATCCAGCATTTCCTGCGTTTCGCGGATACCGCCTATCAGCGAACCAGCCAGACTCCGGCGTCTGAACACCAGATTACCGACGCTGGGGGCGGGATGGGGCGCCTCCGGAACGCCAACCAGACACAACGTACCATCCCGCTTCAGTAAGCCAAGATATTGATCCAGATTATGCTGCACGCAAACGGTATCCAGAATGAAATTAAAGCTTTGCACATGCTTTTGCAATTCATCGTTATTTGTCGAAATAACGACTTCATCAGCGCCCAGGCGTAAAGCGTCAGCCGTTTTATGGGCCGAAGTGGTAAACAAAACCGTATGCGCGCCGAAAGCGTGGGCGAATTTTATGCCCATATGCCCTAAACCTCCCAGACCGACTATGCCGACCTTATCGCCACGGCCGACACGCCAATGCCGCAAAGGGGAATAGGTGGTAATGCCGGCGCATAGCAATGGCGCCGCCGCCGCCGGATCAAGCCGCGGATCGATCCGCAACACAAAACTTTGATCAACCACAATTTGATTGGAATAACCGCCGTAAGTGACGCCGCCAGTATGTTTGTCCGGGCTGTTGTAAGTAAAAACGGTGCGGTCGCAGAATTGTTCCTGATGATCCAGACAATCGGGGCAGGCGCCGCAGGAGTCGACCATGCAGCCGACGGCGACTATATCGCCAATACGGAATTTTTGCGCCGCGCCGCCGGTTGCGGTCACCCGGCCGACAATTTCATGGCCGGGAACCATGGGATAAGCGCTGCTTTGCCATTCATTGCGGGTCAGGTGTAAATCGCTATGGCAGACGCCGCAATATAAAATCTCAATGACAACATCTTCCATGGCGGGATCGCGGCGTTCAAACTGAAAGCCGCTTAACGGGGTATTTGCGGAATAGGCCGCGTAACCATAACTTTTTTGCATAGTGGCTGTCTCCGTAGTGGTTGTTAAAATGACGCTTTCGGCGCCACGAAATTTTTGCCTGTCAATCCGTACATTGGTTAAGATACTACAAAATATTTTTACATACTTATTTTATAAGGTGTTGACTATGGATATAGCCTATTTATTCCTGACTATCGTGTTTTTCGCCTTGACCATTTGGCTGATTACCGGTTGTGAATCCTTAAGGGGAAAATGATGACCGCTAAATCTCTTTCCAGCGCTTTGTGGGATGGGCCTATTTTAAAACAAGCTTTAATCGCCTCGTTCTTAAAATTGACGCCGCAACAACAATGGAAAAATCCGGTCATGTTTGTAGTGTATTTGGGCAGCCTGTTGACTAGCGTATTGGGGATACAAGCGTTGCGCGGGCAAGCCGAAGAACCGGCCGGTTTTATACTGAGCGTTACCTTATGGTTATGGTTTACGGTATTGTTCGCAAATTTCGCCGAAGCGATAGCGGAAGGGCGCAGCAAGGCGCAAGCGGCTTTTTTGCGGAGCGCCAAGCGGGAAATTACCGCTAAAAAACTGGATGAGCCGCGCTATGGGGCGAATTACAATGAAGTTGCCGGCGTAAGTTTACGCAAAGGCGATGTAGTGTTGATCGAAGCCGGAGATTTTGTGCCCGGCGATGGCGATGTTATCGAAGGCGTGGCCTCGGTCGATGAAAGCGCCATTACCGGCGAAAGCGCCCCGGTGATCCGCGAATCCGGCGGCGATTTCTGTTCGGTTACGGGCGGCGCCCGAGTGCTGTCGGATTGGCTGGTGGTAAGAATATCCGCCAATCCCGGCGAGACATTTCTGGATAGAATGATAGGTATGGTCGAAAACGCCAAGCGGCAAAAAACGCCGAATGAAATTGCATTGACCATACTGCTGGTGGCGTTAACGCTGGTATTTTTATTCTCCACCGTAACTTTATTGCCGTTCTCGCTTTACAGCGTTGAAGCCTCTAAAACCGGCCACCCAATCAGCATCACGGTGTTGGTGGCGTTATTGGTGTGTTTGATACCCACCACCATCGGCGGTTTGTTATCGGCCATCGGCGTTGCCGGCATCGGGCGTATGCTGCAAAAGAACGTGATAGCGACATCCGGGCGGGCGGTGGAGGCGGCCGGCGACGTAGATGTATTGCTGTTGGATAAAACCGGCACTATTACGTTAGGCAATCGCCAGGCGTCTGCTTTTTTGCCGGTTAAAGGCGTTAGTCCGCTGCAACTGGCCGACGCGGCGCAATTTGCTTCGCTCGCGGATGAAACGCCGGAAGGCCGTAGCGTCGTAGTGTTGGCTAAACAAAAATTCGGTATAAGAGCGCGGGATGTGCAAGCTCTAGGGGCGACTTTCATACATTTCAGCGCTCAGACGCGGATGAGCGGTGTGAATCTGGAGGGCCGGCAAATCCGGAAAGGCGCGGAAGACGCCATCCGGCGCTATGTGACCGAGCAAGGCGGAAATTTTCCCGATGAAATTCGGAAAATGGTTGTCGATGTCGCCAAACGCGGCGGCACGCCCCTGGTGGTTGCGGAAGGCGCGCGAGCTTTAGGGGTGATTGAACTGAAGGACGTTGTTAAAGGCGGTATTAAAGAACGTTTTATTGAACTGCGGGCCATGGGCATTAAAACCATTATGATAACCGGCGATAACCGTCTTTCCGCCGCGGCGATCGCCGCCGAAGCGGGCGTGGATGATTTTCTGGCGGAAGCGACTCCGGAAGCCAAGCTGAATTTAATCCGCCAACATCAGGCGGATGGCCGGCTGGTCGCCATGACCGGAGACGGCGCTAACGATGCGCCGGCTTTGGCGCAAGCCGATGTGGCCGTGGCCATGAATAGCGGTACGCAGGCGGCCAAGGAGGCGGGCAATATGGTGGATCTGGATTCGAATCCTACTAAACTGATCGAAATTGTTGAAACCGGAAAACAGATGTTAATGACGCGCGGCTCGCTGACGACGTTCAGCATCGCCAATGATATCGCCAAGTATTTCGCTATCATTCCTGCCGCGTTCGCGGCGAGTTATCCTTCCTTGAATACGTTAAACGTCATGGGCTTGGCGACCCCGGCCAGCGCCATTCTTTCGGCGGTTATATTCAATGCCTTGATTATCGTCGCCCTGATTCCGCTGGCCTTAAAAGGCGTCAGCTATAAACCGGTGGGCGCGGAGAAACTTTTACAAAACAATTTGCTGATTTATGGTCTAGGCGGGCTGATCGCGCCTTTCATCGGCATTAAAGTTATCGATATGCTCCTCGTCGCCTGGCGTTTGGTATAAATGACGTGCTGAAAAGTTTCGCGACCGGCGTTTCCGATGCTTTGCGTGCGGCGGTTTCCAAACTGTTGCCGCCGCGTTGCATCTTTTGCGGGCGGGACGGATTTAATGATATGGATTTGTGCATAGCGTGTTTTTCAGAGCTGCCGCGTAACGCGCATTGTTGTTATCGTTGCGGCGAGAGTTTTGACTTTAGCAATAACGAACCGCAACTGTGCGGACATTGCCTGAGTTCGGCTCCGGATTTTGATGCGACCTTTGCGCCGTTTCTTTACCAGGGAAATATCCGTTATCTTGTCACGCAGCTTAAATTTTCCCGCCAATACGCAAACGCGCGCCTATTGGGCGGTTTGCTGGCGCGGCACGTCGCCGAAACCGCGCAACTACCCGATTTAATCGTCCCCATGCCTTTACATGTCAACCGTTACCGGGAGCGTCAATTTAATCAATCGATCGAAATAGCCGCGCATGTTGCTCAACAGCTCGCCGTACCCTTGGATTTGCATAATTGTATCCGCATCCGCGATACCGTGCATCAAACCGGGTTATCGGCCCGGCGGCGGCGCAAGAATATGCGGCGGGCGTTCGCCGTGAAAAAGCCTATCGCGGCTCGGCATATTGCGGTCTTGGACGACGTGATGACCACCGGCGCCACCGCTTCCGAGCTTGCCAAGGCATTAAAACAGCACGGGGCGCAACGGGTTGATGTGTGGGTGTGCGCCAGAGCTTAACCGCCAAATTTTAAGCGGCTCCTGATATAATTAATCTTTTAGCTTAATTTAACATTATGCCGCCGCAGCGTATCGCCTGGGCTATTACCGGTTCCGGGCATTATATAGAAGAATGCATCGAGTTTATGCTGACTCTGGATAAAGTCGATTTATATCTCAGCCAGGCCGGCGAAGAAGTCTTAAAAATGTATGGGATTAAGCTGAATGACATCAAGGCGGCATTGCCGGTATACCGCGACCGGGCAGCCTCGTCGCCGCCGGTTGGGTTGTTTTATCAGAATTATTATCATACCTTTGTAATGGCGCCCGCCACCTCCAATACCGTCGCCAAATGTGTACTCGGTATCGCGGACAGTTTGGTCACCAATTTATATTCGCAAGCCGGTAAATGCCGGATTGAAAGCATCGTTTATCCGTGCGACACCGAACCCAGCATTGAAACGACCGCGCCGGGGCATCACAAAGTCATGGTCTATCCGCGCCCTATCGATCTCGAAGCGACCGAGAAATTGCGCGGTTTCCCATATACGCAGGTTGTGGACAATGTCGAAGCGTTAAAAACCGCTGTGCGGAACAGGCTGGCGTTACAGAACGTGCAAAATTGATGCGAAGGTAAGTTGATTCGCCTATTTTGATGAATGAGTTTCCTGCATTGCTTTACGGAGTATATTATTCAATCGGCTTTGATAACCCTTACCGGTTTTTTTTAACCAATTCAATACGTCGGCATCAATTCTCACGGTAACTTGTTGCTTGATAGGTTTATAAAAACGCCCAACTTCAGCATCCGCCCAATACCCGGCATTTGTTTCCGGTATATCGCTTAAATCAATATCGGCATCTGCGAGATTTGCTAATGCTGTTAACTCTTTAGCCGTTTCTTCCGAAATTTGCTTTTTCATAAATTACCCGCTCCTGTTTTGTTGCCTTTCGCGCCGAAATCAGCCGAATATGCCCGTCATCTCCGATCGTATGCGCAACAATTAATATTGCTATGCCATTAATCATTCCTAGTATTTGCCAACGCGATTCTCCGTTAACGAATCGAACTTGCTTGCTAATATGCAACGGGTCAGAGAACACGGATTTTGCCGTCTCAAAACTAAGACCATGCTTCTGTTTATTTATCCGATTTTTTTCTTCATCCCATGAAAATCGCATGCGCCCACCGAAAAACTACATTTTTGTAGTTATCATTATATTGGTAAAAAAATATAAAACAATAACGCGGTAGCGTATATTTGATAATGCATCAAGCGAACTTGCAAAGAAATCTCTCTGCAAAGTAGATGTGCAATGTTTTATGGGATGCCTTACAGTAAAAAAACTGTCACATTCTTTTGGCTCGCAGACCTTTATAATGATTGGCTGGATACAAATTTCCGTAGAAAATGAAAATTCCTTACCTGACCTTATTAGCCGTTTTACTCTCTCAATATTGCAATGCGGATAGTCCGCGGGAAACCCGATTAATCATCGGCGATTTCAGCAGCAATCAGTTGACCGGCTGGGAACCGAAAATCGCCTTGGGCGAAACGCATTATCACCTGGAAACGGTTGGTGAAACTACCGTGTTGATTGCTAATAGCCATGACGCCGCTTCCGGTTTGTTTAAGGAGCAACGGGTCGATCTGGAGCAAACGCCTTTTTTGAATTGGTCATGGCGGATTAATAACCGTCTGAACGGCTTGATCGAACAGACTAAAGAAGGTGACGATTACGCGGCCCGGCTTTACGTGGTGATTAACGGCGGCATGGCTTTTTGGCAAACCAAAGCGATTAACTATGTCTGGGCCAGCACTTCAGGTAAGGAAACCAGCTGGCCGAACGCCTACTCCGGCAGCCAATTGATGATGCTGGCCTTGCGCGGCCCCGAGGCTGAACCAAACGTCTGGCTGAAAGAAAAACGCAATGTACGCGCCGATATGAAAAAATTATTCGGTGAAGATATCCGCTTTATAGACGCCGTCGCCATTATGACGGATAGCGACGACAGCCATAGCCGCGTCACCGCGTATTACGGCGATATCTGGTTTTCCAAGAATTAAGCGCTATTGCGCCGCCGGCGCCACCGGCGTTTCCGGTTTTAAGCCATAGTAATTGGATAATACATCGTAAGCGCCTTTTATACCCACGGTAATGGAAGATTTAAGCGGTACGCAACCGCTGGTCCATTGCTTGATTTTGTTATCGAAATAAAACGCCCAATCGCTTTGCCAGCAGTCGGCTTTTTTAACTAAATGCGCAGCCATGACGGCAGGCACTTCGTAACGCGCCGAGACGGCCAAAAGATTTTTAGCATCGGTTCCCAGTACATCGTTTACCGATATTTTTTGCTGTTCTTCAAGATCCAGCATCGGATATATGATAGGCACGCCTTTTAGTTTGGCGGTGAATGATAACGCGCTCTCTATGTCGAGCATACGGTCGGGATTGAAGAACTGCCTGCCGTCTTCGCCGTCAACCACCAGCCATAGCAAGGTTTCCGGCCTGATTTCGCTCCATATGCCCACCTGGCTTTTGCTCAGCACCTGTAAAACCTGGTCTTCGTCGAACTGCACCCTGAATAGCCGCGCTCCGGTCTGGGCGTACTCGTCGGCCGGTAATAAAGCATATTGCGATTGTTTGACATATTGCGGCGCCGCCAACAGCATTTGTTGAACGGCGGGAATTTTGGCAATATCATCGGCGATCAGTATGCGATCCAAAACCGCAAACAAAGCCTGCTTGACGGCTTGCTCCCTATCTTCCGCCGATTCGCTGCGGGCAATCAGTTCGATCTCGAATAAACCTTTCACTTCCAAGGCGGACGATGGCCTGGTAAAAAATAGCGCTAAAATTAAAAACAACTGTAACCATTGCCGGTTTTTCATAAATTCATTGCCTTAAGACTACCTGCTAATTTAATCAATAGAGTTATAGTACAATATCGGTAAATTTTGATTATATTTTAGTTAAGAGGCTAGCCTTTGAGCGAACGACCGCATGAGCGCCTGAATTATAAAAGCGCCGGAGTTGATATTGAAGCAGGAAATGCTTTAGTGGAACGGATCAAACCCATAGCGGCAAAAACCCGTATTCCCGGCGTAATGGCGGGTTTGGGCGGTTTTGGCGCGCTTTTCGAACTGCCGTTGCATAAATACCGGAACCCGGTGCTGGTTTCCGGAACGGATGGGGTCGGCACCAAGTTAAAATTGGCTTTCGATCTGAATATTCATAACACCATCGGCATCGATCTGGTAGCCATGTGTGTGAACGATATTGTCGTGCAAGGCGCCGAACCATTGTTTTTTCTGGATTACTTTGCTACAGGCAAACTGCATGTCGATACTGCCGCGGCGGTGATTGAAGGTATAGGGAAAGGTTGTGAATTGGCCGGCGCCGCCTTAGTGGGCGGAGAAACCGCGGAAATGCCCGGCATGTACGCGGATGGCGAATACGATCTGGCCGGTTTTTGCGTGGGCGTTGTCGAGAAACAGCAGCTTATCGATGGCGGCAAAGTCATGGCCGGCGATAAATTAATCGGCATTGCCTCTTCCGGCCCGCATTCCAACGGTTATTCGCTGATACGCAAAATTGTAGCCGCCAGCGGATTGTCTTTACATGACTTAGTCGATGGCGACCCGCTGGGCGGCGCCTTGCTGACGCCTACCCGGATTTACGTCAAACCCGTGCTCAATTTATTAAACGCTTTGCCTGTCCATGCATGCGCGCACATTACCGGCGGCGGGATTACCGAAAACCTGCCCAGAGTTTTACCGGATTACTTATGCGCCGATATCCATCTTTCGGCATGGCGGTTTCCCGAAATATTCCGCTGGCTGCAACAACAAGGTAACGTCAGCCTGGAAGACATGCTGGTAACTTTTAATTGCGGAATCGGCATGATTGTTTGTGTGGCCGCCGAACATGAATCACACGCCTTACAATTATTGCAACAACAGGGAGAAACCGCGTTTGCATTAGGTGAAATTGTCCATCAGAGCCCAAGCGCCAGACGTGTGAACTACGTATAGCTTTTCGACAAAAGAAATTGCATTCATAATTAAATTATGCACAAATCTATAAACAGACTTGCCGCTAGCCCCGCCGTTCATCACGTGCTCGTTATGATTAAGATAAGTTATTGAATAAAAATAATTTTATTTGATGAATTTATTTTAATCAATTTAACAAAAACGTAACAATAATCGATATTAAGCCTTCTTTTTAACCCGTTATCCACAAAGTTATCCACAAAAAGTGTGGATAACAACACATAATTGTTATTAACTTCTTGCAGGTTATAAATTCCGGAATCTAAACTTTCAAAAAATGAAAAAAAGCGATTTTTTTTACCACCTGCCGGAACGTCTCATTGCTCAAAAACCCTTGGCGGAACGTAACGCCAGCCGTTTATTGCTGCTCGATAAAAAAACCGGCGCTCTTACCGATAGTCAATTTATTGATTTTTTAGCCTGTTTGTCGCCCGACGACTTAGTGGTGTTCAACGACACCAAAGTAATACCGGCGCGTTTATACGCCCAAAAAACCACGGGTGGAAAAGTGGAAATTTTAATCGAGCGCATTGAAAACCCGCAACAAGCCTTGGCGCATGTCAAAGCCGGCAAATCGCCCAAACCGGATAGCTTGTTGATTCTGGAAAACGGCGGTGTGTGCCGGGTTATGGAGCGTGAGCGCGATTTATTTAGACTTCATTTTGAAACCGGAACTACCGTTTTGGAATTATTGACCGAAATCGGCCATATCCCGTTACCGCCCTATATAGACCGAGCGGACGATAAAGAAGATCTTGATCGTTATCAGACGTTGTTCGCCAAGCACGCCGGCGCGGTAGCCGCGCCAACCGCCGGGTTACATTTCGATCGGGCCGCATTGGAATTACTGGATGAAAAACGCATAGGCCAGGCTTTCGTAACGCTGCATGTCGGCAGCGGCACGTTTCAGCCGTTACGCGTGGAGGAGTTAAGCGAACACAGAATGCATAAGGAATTGTTTCAGGTTCCCATTGAAACCGTTGCGGCGATTAAGCATGCCAAAACGCGGGGCGGTAGGGTAATCGCTATCGGCACGACAGTTGCGCGGGCATTAGAATCGGCCGCTGTTAACGGAGAA
>JBEKBU010000012.1:0-31258 GCA_050015235.1 Methylomonas sp.
TCGCCGCTTCCGACTATATGCGCACTTTTGCCGAGCAGATCCGGCCCTATCTGAAAAAGCCTTATTGCGTACTAGGCACGGATGGTTTTGGCCGCTCCGACACGCGCGCCAATCTGCGCGGTTTTTTTGAAGTAGATCGTTATCACATTGCCGTCGCCGCTCTGTACAGTCTGGCGCAAAACGGAGAATTCGAGGCTGCGAAAGTTGAAGTGGCGATTGCAAAATACAGCATAAATCCGGATGCAATCTCCCCCTGGCTGGTTTAACGGAAAGATACGAGATGAGTTTTTTAATCGAAATTAAAGTTCCCGATCTGGGTAATGTCACGAATATTGACATTATAGAAGTATTAATCAAACCCGGCGACGTAGTGGCGCTTGAACAAACTCTAGCGGTCATGGAAACCGACAAAGCCACGATGGATCTCCCGGCCAGCGCCGCCGGCAAGGTTCAGCAAGTTCATATCAAAGTTGGGGATAAGGTCGCGGAAGGCAGCTTGATCGCCACTTTGGAGGTCGACGAGGCGGCTGTCGCGCCGGGTAAACCCCAGCAAGCGGCCGTGGCCGCGCCTGATGAAGCCAGCGACGTAACGGCCGAACCGCCCGCTAAAATCGAACCTGTTCCGGAGCCGACTAAGATTGCCGCCGCTCCGGAAACCAGGCCGCCGGTTTCCGCGCCGAGCGCTGACGGTTACAAGCCGCATGCGACGCCGGGCGTGCGCCTATTCGCCAGGGAATTGGGCGTCGACCTGAGTAAAATTACTAACGGTAGCGGCCGTAAAGGCCGCATCCTTAAAGACGACGTTAAAAACTTTGTTAAATCCGCCCTAACGGTTAGCGGCGCCAATGTCGCCGGCGCCGGCATTCCTGCTATTCCGGCGGTGGATTTTTCACTGTTCGGCCCCGTCGAGGAAAAACCGCTGAGCAAAATTAAACGTCTCACCGGTCAAAATCTCAGCCGGGTTTGGTTAAACCTGCCGCTGGTGACTTACCATGATGAAGCGCCGATAGACGATATGGAGAACTTCCGCAAGTCCGTGAATGCCGGTTTGGCCAAAGACGCCGTAAAAGTGACCGGTCTGGTGTTCATTATGAAGGCGCTGACCGCGGCGATGCAACAATATCCCGCTTTTAACAGTTCGCTATCCGCCGATGGCGAAAAACAAATTTTTAAAAAGTATTTTCATATCGGTATCGCCGTCGATACGCCCAATGGTCTGGTGGTGCCGGTTATCCGCGATGTAGACAGGAAAAACATTTTACAATTGACCGCCGAATTGGCCGATAAAAGCGAGCTGGCCAGACAAGGCAAACTCAAGCCCGCCGACATGCAAGGCGGCAGCATGACTATTTCCAGTTTGGGCGGCATAGGCGGTATGGCGTTTACGCCGATAGTCAACGCCCCGGAAGTAGCTATCCTCGGGGTAACGCGCGCCAAAATGCAACCTGTTTGGAACGGGGCGGCGTTTGAACCGAAACTCATGCTGCCGCTCGATATAACTTACGATCATCGCGTCATTGACGGCGCGGAAGGCGCCCGCTTTATGGAAGCGCTGAAAAATTATTTAAGCGATATTCGCCGTTTATTACTTTAGGAGCCGACGCATGGAAACTAATTCCGCAATTCATACTGAAGTATTGGTGTTAGGCGGTGGCCCCGGCGGTTACACCGCCGCATTTCGGGCCGCCGACCTGGGTTTGAAAGTCGTGTTGGTAGAGCGCGATCCGGTGTTGGGCGGGGTCTGTCTGAATGTCGGCTGTATTCCGTCCAAAGCCTTATTGCATATTGCCCAGATTATTCATGAAACCGAAACCCTAGCGGAACACGGCGTCAAATTCGGCAAGCCGGTTTTAGACATAGACGCTATCAGAAACTGGAAACAAAGCGTTACCCATACCCTTAATCAAGGGCTAGCCAAACTGGTAAAACAGCGTAATATCACCTTGCTGCAAGGCGTCGGCAAATTCGCATCGCCTAACAGTTTGACCGTGGAAAACGAAACCGGTTTGCAAACCGTCAATTTTGAAAAAGTTATCATCGCCGCGGGTTCCCGTCCTACTGAAATTCCGGTATTCCCCAATGAGGACGAACGTTTATGGAATTCGACCGACGCATTGGCGCTAAAAACCATCCCGAATAAATTGCTGATAGTCGGCGGCGGTATTATCGGCTTGGAAATGGCCACGGTTTACCATGCGTTAGGCTCGAAAATCAGCGTCGTCGAGCTAATGGACCAAATTATCCCGGGTTGCGATAAAGATCTGGTAACGCCTCTGCACCGGCGCATTAAAAAACAGTACGACAATATCTGGCTGGAAACGCGGGTTAAAACCATAGAACCGGGCGAAACCGGTTTAAAAGTCAGCTTTGAAGGCAAAAACGCGCCAGAATCCGATACGTTCGAAGCCGTATTGGTCGCCGTTGGCCGGCGGCCGAACGGTAAGCTGATCGATGCGGAAAAGGCCGGCGTTATGGTGGACGAACACGGCTTTATTCCTGTTGATAAACAGCAACGCACCAATGTCGCCCATATTTTCGCTATCGGCGATATCGCCGGCAACCCCATGCTGGCGCATAAAGCCAGTTACGAGGGTAAAATCGCCGCGGAAGTTATTAGCGGTATAAAAGCCGGTTTTGACGCTTTAACTATTCCGGCCGTGGCCTATACAGATCCGGAAATAGCCTGGATGGGTTTGACCGAAAATCAAGCGCAACAGCAAGGCGTCGAGTACGAAAAGGCCGTTTTCCCGTGGGCGGCCAGCGGCCGTTCGTTGAGCTTAGGCCGTAACGAGGGCTTGACTAAAATGATTACCCATAAGGAAAGCGGCCGGATTCTAGGCGCGGGCATGGTAGGCCCCGGCGCCGGCGAATTGATTGCCGAAGCGGTGCTGGCGCTGGAAATGGGCGCCGATGCCGAAGATATCAGCCTGACTATCCATCCGCATCCGACTTTGTCGGAAACGTTTGCATTCGCGGCGGAGATGATCGAAGGGACGATAACGGATTTGTACGTCAAAAAATAGTCTCCGGGATATACAATTCATGCTTTGCGTGTACTATTTAGCGCGCCCAAGAAGTCAGAGTAATTTCTCCAATAGCTCCAAACGCAAATCCGGCGCCTTAGGCGTCCATAAGTGCGGATTAACCGGAAATGGGCTATATACGCCGGTGCGGCGGTAGCCGCGGCGTTCGTAAAATGCGATCAGCTCCGCCCGTTGCGGAATAACTTGCATGACAAATTGTCTGACTTCCCAGGTTTGCCGTGCGGTCGATTCGGCAAATTCGAGTAAGCGCTTGCCTATCCCCCGGCCTTGATGAAGCGGGGAAACGGCAAACATACCCATTTCCGCCTGATTTTCCCGGTAATGCGCATGTATGGAGCCGAGTAATTTCCGGTCATCGCCGCATATCAAAAGTAATGAGTTTGTTTCCGTCAACAGTTGCATGATTTCACGGCTATCCGTTCGGCCGCCGTCAAGAAAATCGGCCTCCGAGGTCCAACCCAGCTTGCTGCTTGCGCCGCGGTAAGCGGCATTAATCAACTCCACCAGTTGCTCGGCGTCTTGCAGGCCGGCGCTACGCAAACAAAGTTCAGACGTCATTACGATGAGAATATGGCTTTCAGCCGGGTTTTAACCGCCGCCTTAACTTGTTTGGAGTAAATATAAATCGGCGTATTCACGATTTTGGCGTGCGCCCAGCTCAACCAGCCGCATATCGTCGTATAGATCAGCCGGATGGCGGAGAAGGTCAGCAATTGCGGCTTAGTCAATGTAAATACTCTGGCGACCAGCAGCGTACCCAATAATTTTGACAGCACTTCCAGCAAAATCGCTTGCAAAACCATGCCAATCAGCAGTAGATGCAATACCGCGAGATTAATGGGAAGAATGATAAGAATCGGGATCATAATCGCGATCAGCGCCGTGTTCGGAGTAGTCCGACTAAGCCAACGCTCAAAATCTTGCAGTTTCAGCAATAGCACAAGGTAATGGCCGCATGCCGACAACAAGTCCCATAACCATTCTTCAATAATCAGGAAAATAGCGAGCAGGGTAAGTAATATTTTTTTCATGAGGTCTCAATCCTTGGCGGAATTGTTCGAGAAGTAAAACGCTAACTATAACGATTTTTTAATGACGCGGCATAATTATAATGGTCTACGACAGTCCTAAAATCATCGTAACTATTTAATGAATTTTAAGATAGCGTCGGCCATCCGGCTTATGAAATATCTAATTCGAAGCGCGCTGGCTAAACCGGAAGTGTAAACCGGTCAAATATTCGGTTATGATTTAGATAAAAAGTTGCCGTGGAGGTTGAAGATGATAAATGTTTCAGCAGAGTTAACAGAGGATTCGATAATCGATTCTTCGGCTGCGTCCGCCCTTCGGATACAAATTAGTTATGCCGATGGGCGTAAAAATCATTTAATATTGCAATCCGGCCAATCGCTTTTGGCCGGATTGCGGGAATCAGGCGTTTTGCAGGGCGTTTGCGGGGGCAAGAAATCGTGCGGCAGCTGCCGGGTAGGGATTAGCCCGGAATGGATGCCGCGCCTCGATCCGCCTGACCCGGTGGAAGCGCGATTATTGAGAGCGCTTGATAAAGAGGGACTATTGGACCGGCTGGCTTGCCAGATAGAATTACATCCGGGCCTTGACGGCTTAAGTATTTCAATGCCGTAAAATAATTACTGTTCTTATGTTCAGTAATGACTTAATTTTAATAACCATAATAATAAAAGAGGTGCTTACATGACAAACTCGCAAACATTCAGCTCGAATAAAGAAGAATTAGAAAAAATAGGCGCGGCTTATGATGCGGAGCAGATGCTTAATGTGCGCAAAATGACGCGCGATATCATTCATCGCATAGCCGATACGGTAAAACCCGGCATGGTGGAGGAGGACGCCGTGGAAATGGCGAAGGATATGTTGGCCGAGGCTGGTATGCTGCAGGGATGGCACGATGTATTTTTACGCTTTGGCCCGAATACGATCAAGACATTTGGCGCGCCGTCCGAACCGGGGGTTGTGTTGGGCGACGACGATATTTTCCTGATCGATATCGGGCCGGTATGGAAGGATTGGGAAGGGGACGGCGGTGACACTTTTGTGACCGGCGCCAACGGGGAAATGCGTAAGTGCGCCGAAGATGCCAGAGATATATTTCATTTAACCCGCAAATTTTGGTCCAAGCATCGGGCGACGGGCATGGAGTTATACAATTACGCGGATCGCTTGGCGCAACAGCGCGGCTGGGAATTGAACATGGATTTATCCGGCCATCGAATCGGAGACTTTCCGCATGCGTCGGTGTACGAAGGGCCGCTCGCCGATGTTGAATTCAACCCCGCCGAACGGCTCTGGGTGCTGGAGATTCATATCCGTCACCCGAGTAAAGCCATAGGCGCCTTTTTTGAAGATATGTTGCTAGAAGATAGTTTTTTTAATTAAAGTGCAAACTCCGCAAATTATTTACGGTACGGCCTGGAAAAAAGACCGTACCGCGGAACTGGTCGAACAAGCCATAGGCTTCGGTTTTCGTGGCGTCGACACCGCCTGTCAGCCGAAACACTACCATGAAGCCGGGGTCGGCGCCGGCGTGGCGGCGGCCTGCCGGCGCAACGGTTTGCAGCGTGGCGATCTGTATCTGCAAAGCAAATTTACGCCGGTTGACGGCCATGATCCCCAGCAAATACCTTATGATAAACACGCCGCTCCAGGGTTACAGGTGCGGCAGTCATTTCAGAAGTCCTTGCGGAATTTGCAAACAGATTATCTGGACGGTCTGATTTTGCATTCGCCGCTGGCCGATCGGCGGCAATTATTAGAGGTTTGGCAAGCCATGGAGCGGATTGTAGACGATGGCGGCGTCAGACGACTGGGCGTCAGCAATTGTTATGATCTAACGCTGCTCAAGGAATTATATCAGTCCGCCCGGATTAAGCCGGCCATCATTCAGAACCGGTTTTACGCCGCTAGCGGCTACGATATAGGCATACGCCGTTTTTGCGCAGAACATGGGCTCATCTATCAAAGTTTTTGGACTTTGACCGCCAACCCGCATATTTTGGCGCATGACAAGATCGGCGCTTTGGCTAAAAAATACCTGTGCGGCCCCGCGCAGATCTTTTTCCGCTATTTGACGCAAATCGGCATAACGCCTTTAACCGGTACTTGCTCAGCGCGGCACATGCGGGAGGATTTGGCGATTTTCGAATTTGAACTCGATCCGGAAGAATGTCAGGAAATAACGGACGTTATGCTTCCCTAGCGCAAATAGCGCTGACTTAAGAAGAATTTAATTTAAAATCAAAAATGTTGGGTTAGGCGGTAGCCGTAACCCAACGTGTCGGCCTAGCGGAATACAACAGCTTCGATTGTTGGGCCGCGTTCTAACAAACGTTACTAAACCTACGCTGGATGATGCTTTTAGTAGCCAGTTTTTTTTACACGGTTCTAATCCTTAGGTAAGCGTTATTCTTTCCTAAGCCCTCTTTTTCAAGCAGGGAGCTGATTGATTGGCATTATTTCTTCGGCAGCTTCCTAATTTCCTCGACTTTCTCAAAATCCGCGCCCACGCTGATAATAAAGCTGGTTACCTGTTCGATAGACATGTCCGATTTGATTACTTTGGACTCGTGAACAATAATCGCAAACCCGGAAGTCGGGTTAGGCGAAGTAGGCACAAACAGCACGTATTGGTCTTCAAACTTATTCGTCACATAAGCCGGCACCCAGATGCCTTCTTTGGGATATTCCAGATAAACCACTTCCCGAGGCTCACGAAGCTCATGTCCGGCGATCATATTCACCAGCTTTTTGGTTACCCGGTAAATGGTGCTGAGCACCGGAATGCGCTCTATCAATTTTTCCATCGTAGCGATAATGGAGAACCGGCCTTGGCTGACGCGCCGCCCAACATAGGTTATCACGGCGAAACTTGTGAAAAATAATAAAAAAGTAATGAAGTAATTGTCTGAATAGCCGTAAACAAAACGGAATAAATCGGTGAGTCTGTCATTAACAAACAACACTATTTGTACAATCACCATAATCGGAATGAAAGCCAAAACACCGATTAACGTGTAATTAAATAATCTTTTCATTTATGCACCTTTAATGTTATTGTTATTTTTTGGATTTTAAGCAAGCAATATATTTTCAACCCATGGCTGCAAAAGCCCGTTTTAAAGCATCCTAGGCGAGACAGCTTGCCGGATTCGCCGGAACGGGGGTTTTTATATCCGGCCGTTTCGGAACCTAAGGCGTGATAGCGTTATCCGCCTGAATTCGGTAACAGTATAGATTGGTTTTACGGCTGTCGGCAATCTCAATTATGCTTTCCGGCAACCAGTCCGGAACCGGAAAAGCGGCGGATATAAACAGCCCGCCGTTCGGCATATCCCTGCGGACTTTTTCGCCCACCCTAGCCATTACTAGCGGCGATAGAAAAGCAAAGACTACTGCAAAATCGGCCAAATTACCAGACCATAAACTGGACAAGCGAATTTCCGCGTTGCGGCAGCGCCGGCAGCGCCATTTAGCCAGAAACCACGGCAACGGCGCCTGTTCCAACCCCAGGATTCGCAAGCCGGGCATATTCCGGGCTAAAGGTAAAATAACCGTGCCTATGCCGGCGCCGATTTCGGCGAAGTTCGCGGCTTGTTCGCGCCTGACAAGGGTAAGCACGGCGTCGGCGACTTGCCGGGAGGATAAGAACAATGGCGCGTCGCCGCTAACCGTTCCCCAAAATATCAGCGTCAACGCTAAAAAAGTAAACAGATACAGCCATACCGGCAGTTGTAACGCCAGCATCGCTATCAGCGCCGGCAAAAACATAAAATTGATCGCGCGCCACCAGCTAGGTTGCCGGAAGCAGCCGGATAATCCGCCGGCGATAGCCGCCTGCGAGAAAATTAACAGCCAGCCGTTGATACCCTTGCTTACCAGCCAAGGGCTGAACAGGAAAATTACGCCGGCCGCCAGGATCTGGCAAAATAATGCTTTAAACAAGGGTATAGCCATTTATTAAATACCGTTTAGTTAAGGCATGCGCAGCGAGTGTAAAACCGTTCGCGGAGAACCTGTCGCACCATGAACGGCTTAGCGACATTAATATTTAATGCGGCCCGGTAATTTTCAAACTTTCCTGCAAATGCGGGTCTACCTGAGGCATCGTCGGCGTATCGATGCTTTGATCGCCGGCGCCGTCATGCAGCACCTGATTTTCGGTTTTCTTATTCATGACAATAATTGAAATGCGCCGATTCATCGGATCGGACGGATTTTGCATGTTAAAAGGAATACTGGAGGCCAGGCCAACCACGCGTAGCACTTTTTCTTCGCCCAGCCCGCCTATAATCAATTCATGTCTGGCGACATTCGCCCGATCCGTCGAAAGCTCCCAGTTCGAATAGCCGGATTTATTGGTGGGGAAAGGCAAAGCATCGGTATGTCCGTTGATGCTGACTTTATTCGGCAGTTCGTTAATAACGGGCGCCAGCGCTCTAATGATGGTTTCCGCATAGTCTTCGATACTGGAGCTAGCCAATTTGAACATAGGCCGGTTTTTGCCGTCCACGATTTGAATTTTTAGTCCTTCCGGCGTCGATTCAAGTTTGATTTGATCGCGGAATTCGGCCAAATTAGGATTAGCATTGATCATTTCTTCAATTTTTCCCTGTAATTGTTTCAGTTTTTCCTTTTCCTGTTCTTCCGCCGCTTTTTCCACATCCTCGGGTTTGGTTTCTATGGGCGGGGCCGGGGTTTCCTCGGCCTTTTGCACTTGTCCGTCGTCTTGAGACTTCATATCGGAACCGCCGGCCTGAATGACGTGGGTGCGGTCGCCGGTCCCGTCTCCGCCGGAACTAATCGCCACACTCCAGGGATTTTGAAAATAATCGGATATGCCTTTTTTGGTTTTTTCATCGGTGGTGCCTAATAACCACATCAACAGGAAAAACGCCATCATGGCGGTTACAAAGTCGGCGTATGCAATCTTCCACGCGCCGCCATGATGGCCATGCCCGGCTTTCTTGGTGATTTTCTTGATAATTATCGGTTGTTCGGCCATTACCGGCTACCCTTTGGCGGCTTTTAGTTGTTCTTCCAATTCCGTGAATCCAGGGCGGGTGTGATGAGGGATGGTCGTCCGCATGAATTCAACCGTCATCGGCGGCGAAGTACCCTTCGCGACGTTCAGCAAACCTTTTTGCGCGCATTTGTAAGCATTGGACTCTTCTTCCAGCCGGTCTTCCATAACGGCGGCGACCGGTCCGACGAAGCCATAGGCGATCAGAATGCCTAAAAATGTGCCCACCAGAGCGGCGGCGATCAATTTGCCCAGTTCGGCGGGCGGTATGCCGACCGACTCCATGGTATGCACTACCCCCATGACCGCGGCCACGATACCGAACGCCGGCATGCCGTCGCCCACCCGCAGGACGGCCTTGATGGGCGCATGGCCTTCTTCGTGGTGGACATCAATTTCGGCGACCATGATGTCTTCCAACTGATTGACGTCGACGCCGGTCAGAATCAAGCGCAACTTGTCGCTGATAAACTCCATCAGATGATGGTCATGAACGATTTTATCGCTGAATATTGAGCTGCCTTCCGGATCGTCGACGACTTTTTCCAGAGACAGCAAACCTTCCTTGCGCGCCTTTTGACTGAGCGCATTAAAACTCATCAGCAGTTGCAGATAATAGTCTTTGGTATACGTGCTGCCTTTGAGCGTGCCGGTGCCGCCGGAAATCGCCGCTTTCACCGTGCTCATGGAGTTGCTGGCGAGAAACGCTCCGGATGCCGAACCGACAATAATCAGGACTTCAATCGGTTGCATCAAGACGCCGATGTGTCCGCCCGCGATCATAAATCCACCCAGTACACAACCCAAGATGACTACATAACCGATAATTACAAACATGGTTTCCTCTAGAATAAATATCTTATGTTAAAAAATAATCGCTTTTCATCAATTAGTTAACACATTTTCTATGCTTTTTGATAGAAAAATGACAGACTGGAAAAAATTCCATTATCTCTATCACTGCTCTAACTATAGACTACTTATTGATTTACTAAAGGGGAGGATGGACTTAGAGTAGGAGCAAAAGCGGTTGCAGAATCGACTGCCATTGCAGCAACTTTTGATACTTTAGCTACCAACTTTAAAGCTGTTACTTAGGTTAGCTTCATTTTGGTTTTCCGGTACAGCCTTAGCTGGTTTTATAGGCATTAATCGCCGAAAAACATTTCAACAATTAAAAGTCAAAACTTTATAAACAGCACTTATTTATTCTTCCAGGCTTCGTTAATATAGGGCCGGCGGGTTTTCAAGAAAACGCAACTTCTAAATCGGATTATTTACCCACCATCAGATGGCCGTCTTTACTTAATTAAGGCCGCGATCTTTGCCAAAACCAGGGCCAATACGTGCTCATCAACCTGGGAAGCCTTTTCGGCGCTCCGAGCAGACCAATCCAGACTACGAACCTGATCCGCCAATACAACGCCGCTGATACGATTGTCAGGCAAAGCAACCTCGAAAGGGTTGCCTTTGATCTGGCTCGTCACAGGGCGAATCAAAACTAACCCGGATTTTGAATTGTAGGCGCTGGGAGTGATGACAAGTCCAGGGCGGCGACCCGTTTGTTCGTGTCCAGCCTGTGGATCAAACGCGATCCAAACCAAGTCACCGCGTTCCGGTACATACTTCGCAGCCATCAAGTCGCGGCCTCGCGACCAACGCTTGGCCCCCACTCGATTTGATCATGACGATTATCAGCGGTAATTCCCGCCAGCAAATCGTCCAATTTGAATTCCGGCTTTAGTAGTACTGGGTACAATCCGGAAACCAATTTCGTCAGCGGTAAGCTCAACTGTCGAACCCACTTCCAATTTCAATTGAGCAAGCATCGTTGCAGGCAATCGCACTACGGCGCTGTTTCCCCATTTCTTGATTTCAGTTTGCATTTCGAGGCTCGGTCTTAACGATTAGATTGAAGAGCTTAAAGCTATATACTCAGGCAATAAATTTACGATTTAGATTATGGCTATGTTTTTAAATTGTAGCAACTTCGTAGATACATTTCTTGAAAGTAGACGCCAAGACTTTAATCATCCGCCCCCCGTTCTTGAATAACTCAAGGCTGATATAATTAAGCGTAATCCAAAGATCGTTTCAAACCTTTTAAGCCATGGCGGGTTACGATGCAAGCATCTAACCCGCCCTACATTTTATCGCTTTATCAAAAACCTACGGATGACAGACAGCCTGGTAGCTGACGGCCTATCTTCAAGTCGCCGTAGGTTGAGGCGCCGGTTTTAACACCAGTTTGCTTAACGCCGGCAACACGATAAAAGTGCAAGTCATAATCCAGAAAATACCGATCGTGATGACCAGGCCCATGCTGGAAATGCCTTGATGCGGGGAAAACGCCAGGCCGATAAAGCTGGATATGGTGGTCAGAGCACCGTAAAACATGCCTCTAGCGGTGCTGGATTGATAAATATTCTGCTCTTCCGACAGCGAGTGATGCAGTTTTTCCACCATATGTATGCCGTTATCAACCCCCAAACCCATTAATAACGGCAAGGCGATAATATTGGCGAAATTAATCGGCGTACCGGTATAAACCGTGCTGGCCATCGTGAACAAACCGGCCAAAACCAGCGGCGTCATAACCAGCAAGGTGTCCGTAATGCTGCGGCGGATAAACAACAGTAAAACGGCGATAGTCACTAAAGCGATGATAATCGCCTCCTGAAAAGAGCTGATGACCGCTTTCATGGATTCCCAATACATTATCGGCAAATCGGTGGCGTCCGGGGCGATAGCCTGTACGTCGGTGATAAACGCTTGCAACTGCGTCAAATCGTTTAAATCCTGCTTCGGATAAATTTGAATCCGGTATGAACCGTCTTTACTGAGCCAGCGTTCCCTAATTTCATCCGGAATATTTTCCGGTTTGATTTCCTGGGCGTTGAAACTATTCAGCAACTCATTCATTACGCTCGGCAGCGTGCCTAATAGAGAAGTCTGGATTTTTTCGACAAACGTGCCGAGGCCGGGTTGGAAACGCGCATCCAGTTCGATCAAAACATCCTGTAATTCATGCTTGAACGCTAATAGCGATTTTATTTCAACCGGGTTGGTTTTTTTCGGCAAATTGCCGTCTATCGCCTTAATCATGCGCTTGATGCCGGGCGTGGGATCGGCGCCGGCTTTTAACTGGGGAAACGATTGATTTCTGAACCCCAAAGTTACCGCCATTTCATCGATTATCGTCAGCTTTTCTTCCTGTTTATCCGGAACGTAGTCAAACAAGCTTATGGTTTTATTGACGGTTTTAAGTTGCGATAATTTTTTCTGCATGGAGCGGGCTTCGGCTTCGTTTTTAGCTAAAACCGTCAGCGTCATCGGCGAAGTATCCCGGTCTTTAGTCAATTCCTTAAAGGCGATCACCGACTCGGTTTTCGGGTCGCGTAAATTGACCGGATTAAAATCGGTTTTAACCTGAAACACCACGTATACCGAAATTATCGCCGCAAACGCCGTCGCCAAGGCAATGGGTTTGGCGTAATGCAAGGTGAATTTAGCCAGGAAATTGGAAAATCTGGATGCGCCGGGCATGGCGCCGTGCAAATCATGCCTAGGCGGCAGCGGCATGATTTTCAGCAATACCGGCAGCAAGGTCAGGGTGATGAATAAACAGATAAACAAACTGGTGCCCGATAATAGGCCTAACTCCGAAATGCCTTGATATTCGGTGGGAATGAAAGCATATAGTCCTATCGATGTCGTGATGGCGCATAGCACCAGGGATGGGCTGGTGGACATTAAAGCCGTGCGGATCGCCTGGTTTTTGTCCCGGCCATGCAAATCCAGATTATCGCGGTAACGCAAACAGAAATGAATGGCGTATTCCACGCCTAAACCGATATTCGATACCGCAAACGCCACGGAAATCAGATTCAATTGCTTAACCGCCACCGAAGCGAACAATCCGCAGAATATCATGCCGAAGGCCAAGGTTATCAAGGTTGCGAACATCAGCAGCCAAGACCGGTATGCGAACAGCAATATGAACAGCACCAGCACGACGGAAAATACGCTGGCGGTGAACGTGCCTTCGCTCATGCCGGCCATTTCATCGTGCTCCAGACCCACTTCGCCGGTAATCCAGACTTTAACTTCCGGCAAATTCGGGTCCTGAATTTTTTTTACGGCCTGGTGAATGACTTGTATGGCCGGTTCGACCGGTAAAATCTGGCTAAAATCAAATTTTGGCGTGATGATTAGAAAAG
Source organism: Methylomonas sp. (assembly GCA_050015235.1). Taxonomy (GTDB): domain Bacteria; phylum Pseudomonadota; class Gammaproteobacteria; order Methylococcales; family Methylomonadaceae; genus Methylomonas. Next base: position 13,320 of record JBEKBU010000012.1, read on the forward strand.
CTTTGTCGGACTGCTGTTTGGTGATATTGTTTTCGGCGATCAGCTTTTGCCAGGACAGCAAATCCGTTTCCCCGTTCAGGGTTTTGTGTAGGGAGTCGCTGACTTTGTCTATCAGCGAAAATAAATCGATAGGCACTTCCTCGGTTTTGGTTTCCGCGTTAAGAGCGTCTTCAAAAATCGAAAAAAAACCGTTCAGGCTGGGGTCTTGGGAAATCCGGCCGATAAAAGGCTGAGCCTGCGCTAATGTTATCGAAAAATCCTGTAATTTATCCGTATCCAGATACAACAAACCGTTGCGATGGAAAAAAGGATTTTCGTCAGGCCGGTATACGTTAACAAAATGTTCGGTGTCCGCTCTAAGCTCCCGGCTTAGACGCTGCGCCGCGGCTTTGGTCAGTTCCGGGCTTGAAGACTCCACCACCAGCAATAGGGTATGCAATTCCTGGCCGAACGCTTTTTCGAAATTCCGCCGGTTGATCTGGAAAGGCGCATCCGGCGCAATCAGCTCGGCCGTATCGGTGTTAATGCTTAAGTGGTTGGATGCATATTGCACGGCGAAAAAAGCCAGCGTCATTACGCTGATCAGCACGATGCCGGGCGCATACAACAACCAATTACCCCAACGGAAGGCAAGGTTGCCTATGAGCTTTTCCGTCGACATATCAAAGACTCGCGATGGTGTTAATCAAGTAGGCGCTATAACCGATAAACACTGCGACTAATCCGCCGCCTTCCAGACGCGTAATACGGCCGCTGCCGTTTTTGCCGTATCCCAGCACAAATAGCGAAGCAGTCAACACCGTCATCAGCGGCCAATCCCTATGCACAACCTCGGGAGGTATGCTCATCGGCTGTATTAGCCCGGCTAAACCAACCACCATCAAGGTATTAAAAAGATTGGAGCCTATAATATTGCCGAGGGCAAGATCATCCTCGCCTTTACCGGCCGCGACTATCGAAGAAGCCAGTTCAGGCAACGAAGTGCCGACCGCAACGACGGTCAAACCTATAACCAAGTCGCTAACGCCTAAGCCATGGGCTATTGTTACGGCGCCCCAAACCAACAGCCGGGAACTGATTACCAGAAAAACCAGGCCCAGAATCAGCCAAAAAATAGCCTGATCGCGGGAAATGGGATGTTCGTCCATCTCTTCGGTAACTTCTTGGGCAAGCGCATCGGTTTTTTTGTTAAGGCTTTGTTTGACCATCCAGCCCATCACACAGGCAAACATAATCAATTGCAAGATTGCGTCGATGCGGGACAATTCGCCGTCGAAAAGCAAAATGATAACGCTTACGGTCACGATGAATAAAACCGGCAACTCTTTTTTAATGATTTGAGAATGAACCACTATCGGTTTTATTAAAGCTACCGAGCCTAGAATTAATGCAATATTCGTAATATTGGAGCCGTAAGCGTTACCCAAGGCGATGCCCGGATTACCCTGCCAGGCGGAAATGGCCGAAACGGTTAACTCCGGCGCCGAAGTGCCGAAGCCTATCACTATCATCCCTATCAATAATGGCGGCATCCCCAAAATCCGGGAAATAGCCGCGGCGCCGTCCACGAACAAATCCGCGCTCCAGACCAATATGATCAAACCAATAACTATCATCAATAGCGGTAAAGCCATAAAAAACCCATTAAAACAAAAAGTTAAATTAAAAAAAAGCCGGGCGCGCCGAAGCTTAATCAGTCGTCCACTGTACGAGGCCGCTATAAGCGGTGGCAATGACAACCACACCGAAAACAATACGGTACCAGGCGAAAATAATAAAATTATGATGGCTGATATAGCGCAGCAAACCTTTAACCGCCACCAAGGCGCTGATAAACGCCGCGACTATTCCCACTGTGAAAAAACCGGCGTCCTGGCTAAAATCGAGTAACTCGCGGTGTTTATATAAATCGTAAGCGCTGGCGATGATAAGCGTTGGAATCGCTAAAAAAAACGAGAACTCGGTCGCCGCCTTGCGCGACAAACCGAATAACAAACCGCCGATTATCGTCGCGCCGGAGCGGGAAGTGCCGGGAATCAATGCAAACGCCTGGGCGAATCCCAGTTTCAGAGCATCCAGAGGCGTTAAATCATCGACCTCTTGAATACGGATTTCATGTTTGCGCTTTTCCGCCCAGATAATCACCAGCGCGCCGACAATAAAAGCTAACGCAACCGGCAGCGGTTTAAACAGTACCGCTTTGATATGTTTACCGAAAAGGAAACCTAAAATGGCCGCCGGTAAAAAAGCGATGCCGAGATTCAATACGAATTTTTGCGCTTGGCGCTGGCTGGGCAAGCCAACTAGCACAGCGGCGATTTTACGTCGGTACTCCCAGCAAATCGCCAGTATCGCCCCGGTTTGTATAACAATGGTAAAAACCTTGGCCTTATCGTCGGTAAAATGCAGCAAATCGCCGGCCAGAATCAAATGTCCAGTGCTGGAAACCGGTAAAAACTCGGTAAGCCCCTCGACTATCCCTAAAATAAAAGCCTTAATAAGCAAAATTGTATCCATGGGATTAAATGCCTTGCCGTAGCGTTATCAGAAAAGTAAACATGTACAGGGAGTGTTGTCGGTTGCGAAATTTTTTCAAAGCAATTTAATTATGGGGCTTATACCCGAACGGCCTTTGCTTGATTTCATGCCGCCCATATACTTAAGGTCTGCGCCTAATGACTAAATCCACCTGTATTCAGGGCTTTACAAAAACCTCGGGGATTATAGTCGAAATAGCCGCATCGGGTATATACACGCTGAGGTATTGACGTTTTCAGCGCCAAACTTTTTCCAGATTCAGCCGCAATGCTTCCAGAAAATCTTCGGTGCTTAAATAATGCGCGTCTTGTAAATCGTCGCCATGGATACACAACGCCAGATCTTTAGTCATTTGTCCGGCTTCGACGCTATCGACGCATACCTGCTCCAGCGTATGGCAAAATCGGATTAAGTCGGCGTTATCGTCCAGCTTGCCGCGAAACGCCAAACCGCGCGTCCAGGCGAAAATAGAAGCTATCGGGTTAGTTGAAGTTTTTTTACCTTGCTGATGCAGCCGGTAATGGCGGGTAACCGTGCCGTGCGCGGCTTCCGCCTCCATAATTTTACCGTCCGGCGTCACCAGGGTCGATGTCATCAGCCCCAAGGAGCCAAAGCCCTGCGCCACCGTATCGGACTGCACGTCGCCATCGTAATTTTTACAAGCCCAAACGAATGCTCCGCTCCATTTCAGGGCCGAAGCCACCATGTCATCGATTAATTTGTGTTCGTAACTGATGCCGCGTTCCGCGAATAACTGCTGAAATTCCTGCAAGTAAATGGCGGCGAAGATATCCTTGAAACGGCCGTCATATTTTTTCAGTATGGTGTTCTTAGTCGACAAATACAGCGGCCAGCCCCTGTCCAGGGCGACATTAAAACAACTCCGCGCGAAACCGGCTATCGAAGCGTCGGTGTTATACATGGCCAGGGCCACGCCGTCGCCTTCAAAATGGTAAACCTCGTACGTTTGCTCGCCGCCGCCGTCATCCGGCGTAAAACTGATGCGCAATTTGCCTTTGCCTTTAGTGACAAAATCGGTGGCCCGGTATTGATCGCCGAAAGCATGCCGGCCTATGCAGATAGGCTGAGTCCAGTTCGGCACCAGCCGCGGAATATTCTTACAGACGATAGGCTCCCGGAACACCGTGCCGTCCAGAATATTGCGTATCGTGCCGTTCGGCGATTTGTACATTCTTTTCAGGCCGAATTCCTTGACCCGTTCTTCATCGGGGGTGATCGTCGCGCATTTAACGCCCACCCCGTGCCTCAATATGGCGTGGGCGGCGGCGACGGTGACCTCGTCGTCGGTTTGATCGCGCTGCTCTATGCCCAAATCGTAATAATCAATTTGTAAATCCAGATAAGGCAATATCAGTTTATCCTTGATAAAACGCCAGATAACACGGGTCATTTCATCGCCGTCCAATTCCGCAATCGGATTTTTTACGACTATTTTGTTCATTTTAAACTCCCGGCAGCTACATATTAGCGAGCAGTATAACCAAAACCGGCAAATTTTGGCGTTTTCAGGCGTTATGTAGCGGCTTATGTTACAATCAAAAGATGCATGAATTAGATACATTCAAACTGATCGAACGCATCAGCGCTTTGTTGCGTTCGGAGGAACGGAAAAAATACGCCGCCATCGGTTTACAGCCTGTGCATGGACAAGTGCTTGAATATCTGGCTAAATGCAATAAATACAGCAACACCCATGCCGCCGTGGCCGAATACCTGGGTCTGACCAAGGGAACGGTTTCCCAGACTATCCAGATACTCGAGCGCAAGCATTACCTGGAAAAAATAACCGACAGCATGGACGGCCGGGTGGTGCATTTGTTACTGACCGAATCCGGCGTACGTCTGATTGAAGAACTAAAACCGCTGGATATGTTCAAACAGGCGGAGGACAAGGTCAGCCAGCATGAATTCAACAGCATAGGCGAGGCGCTGAAAACTACTTTAGGCGTATTGCAAAAAGTCAATCGCTCCAAGAGTTTTGGCTTGTGCCGTTCCTGTCTGTATTTTTCCGTGGAGGAAAACCATTATCTGTGCGGTTTAACCCAGCAAGCGCTGGACCGCGACGATACTGATAAAATATGCCGTGAGCATACGCCGCAGCCCAACCCGTTCATTGACCAAGAGTAAAAAACTTATGTTTGATTCAAAAACCATCGATAGCTTCGCCGAACAATTTTCCAAAACCATCCCTTCCGGATTTCTCAGTTTTAAAGAAGATGTGGAAAAAAATCTGCACGCCTTGCTGCAAAGCACGCTTTCCAAACTGGATCTGGTCAGCCGCGAAGAGTTTGAAGTGCAAAAAGCCGTGCTGGCCAAAACCCGCTGCCGGCTCGAAGAACTGGAAAAACGCGTCGCCGAACTTGAGCAGCGCATTCTTCCGGAATAAGTTTTGTGGCGTTGCCAGGGCCATGGGCCGCAATAGGCGGTAGCCGAATTGCGCCGCATGAAATCAACACCGTTTGCAAAAGAAGTATAAGGATATTATGATCGAACAGGATGGTAAAATTGCTGTTAATACTGAATCGGCTACCATGGATGACTATGACAGTCCATGGAAAGAGGCAGTAGAACACTATTTTACTGAGTTCATGGATTTTTACTTTCCGGATGCGCACGAGCAAATCGACTGGTCAAAGGAGTATGTGTTTCTGGATCAGGAGTTACGTGCGATAGCGCAAGATGCGGAACTGGGTAAACGCTACGTTGATAAGCTGGTCAGAGTGACGTTACTTAATGGCGACGAGAAATGGATTTACATTCACATTGAAGTGCAAGGAACGAAACAAACTGAATTTGCCAAACGGATGTTTGTCTACAACTATCGGATTTACGACCGCTACGATAAGCCTGTAGCCAGTATGGCCGTATTGGCGGATGAATATGCTGATTGGAAACCTTCTTGTTTCGAATTTGAAGTCTTGGGTTGTAAGCACAGGCTGGAATTTCCGATTGCCAAGTTGACTGAGTACCATGAACGGTTAAATGAGCTACAAATATTGGAAAATTCGTTCGCCATAGTAACAGCGGCCCACATTTTGACGCAACGGACGCGAAAAAACGATTATGACCGTTACGAAGCCAAACAATTATTGGTGCGGATTCTATATCAACGCAACTGGACTAAGCAGAGAGTCATAGACCTTTTTAGGGTAATCGATTGGATGATGAAATTGCCGGAATCCTTGGAACAACAGCTGTGGCATGAAATTGAAATCCTTGAGGAGAATGAAAAAATGCAATATGTAACAAGTATAGAGAGAATGGCAATCGCCAAGGGTCGTGAAGAAGGTCTTGAGAAAGGTCGAGAAGAAGGCGCTCTAGAGGCTGAGAAAAAAACATTGCAACGCCAGTTACAGCACCGCTTTCAGGTTATTCCCGATTGGGCGGTTGTACGCATTTTACAGGGCTCGGAAGCAGAGCTTGAGCAATGGCTGGATAATGTCCTTGACGCCGCCACCCTTGATTCGGTTTTTACTAAGCAAACCTCGTCGCATTAGTATCCGATTCACCCTGTATCCCTTTATCGCCCTTGATTATAGGCCCTATCGCGTTGGTTACATGGGCAGGTTTAAGTGGAAATTTAACCATTGCCATCACAAGGCAATGAGCATCAATCCCGGTCTATTTTATAAACGCACTCCAGTAATCAGCTTCGGCCGCGACTGTTTCAATCGCAGGCAAGGCCCAGTTATCTTGTTCAATGAAATAAATGCGGTCATCGATTGGCGCTCTCAGGGTATCGACAATGCCTCTGTCCAGCAGCCCCACTTCCGCCAATGGCAGCGGATGTCCCCAACGGCTTAAACGTAAATCCACTACGTCGCGCTCATTCAGTCGATAAAAGGGATAAACCTCCTTTGTGATTAGGGCGGACATTTTAGTTTTCATTACCGCATAGGCGTCCTGGCTAAAAAGTTCGGCGCGTCCGCCATGGTACGGAAACGCCTGGTAAAAACTCAATACCGATTGCCGCCGGTGTGGAGACGAGAAATTGGCGTTAATAATATCGGTAATACCCCGACTTTTAGCGTAATCGGCGACACGTTCAAAATCCGCTTGGCCGGAGCCTAGCCAAAAGATATCGTAATTTAATTCGTCGATAGGATGATTCACAAGTAGGTTGGCGACAAGATAAGCCCGATATTCCAATTTGGCTATGGCCGACAATTTTGCGGCGGATAAGTTATCGATCAGCTTGGCCGCGACAAATTTCGGACAGGCCATGATCACTTTTTCCGACAGAATAGTTTGCGGTTGCTGGTTTGCGTCAACATAGCCGATAACGACGCCTGCGCTGGAGTCTCTGACGTCATAAACCAAACATTCCGGCAACAGATGATTGGCCGGCAGCGCTTGGTGCAAATGCTTTAACAATGCCTCGGCAATATAGGCGTTTCCACCCGGAAAAACAGCCAAGTCCTTAAATTCGCCGGCAAAAAAATTAATGCCGGCCGCTGCGGAAATTTCGGTTGCCGATCCGCCGAATGAAGAAAAACAATAATGTTCAATTAAGGTCGCCAAGTGCAAAGGCAAGGGCGAGCCGTTTATCGTTTCTAAATGCGATCTAAAATTTTCACGATCCAATACGTTAATGTATTGACGTAAATTAACATCGTTAGTTGGATAATCAGGAAAAACATTGCCGCCTTCCTGGTTAAACGACATGAAATAATCGTAAAGCCTTTTATAATCGGCTTTACGTTTCGGTTCGCTGGCGCCCGTCCAAAAATTTTCTAACCGCTTACCATTTAACACAGCATCGTTATGTCCGCCGTTTTGTATCGTCCAGTCCGAAACAATATCGAGTTGTTTTAGGATTTTAAACAGCGGCGCATCCTGGCCGGGTTTTACCAAATAGGCCGCGCCAATTGCATAATGCAAACCATTCCAGCTTTCGGCTTTGGCGTTACCGCCGAACCGAGGGCTTTGCTCCAGTAGCAGCGGTTTCTTATCGCTTAACAGATAGGCGCTCATCAGCCCGCTCATTCCAGCGCCGACGATGGCCAGCTCTACTTTACGGTTTGGTTTCGGCTGTATGCCGATGGATTGAAGATAGGCCTGTTTATTCCAAAGTATCCGGTGAGGACGGCTAAAATCATCGCCGCTAAAAAACGGCCTATGTTGATTATCCGGAATTCTATTGATGGGACTAATCCGGGAAAGAAAATCATCATCGCTCGACTCAAGCTTGTTCAACAATTGGCAAGCCGAGAGTGATGGCAATAAGGGCGTTAATCCTATGCCTTTTAGAAACATGCGTCGATTTAAGCAAACATCCTTTTCCATGGGCTTGTTTTTTGTCCCTGTTAAAAAAATCTCATTTTTTTAGATACGACAAGCGTTGTCAACTTTTATCCAAGCTTAAATAGATTCCTAAGGCTCCCAAGGATTAAGAAGATTGAGATTTAATCCATAAAAATCTTTGGTATTACGGGTAACAATCGTTAAGTTATGTGCAAACGCTGTAGCGGCAATCAAGCCGTCCGCCGTATTCAACGGTCTTCCTGTTAATTGCCGCTCTCCTTCAAATATACCCCATTGGATTGAGACAGCTTCTGAAATGGGTAGTATTCGCCCCCTAAACCAATACAGGAATTCGTTTTTAAACCATGTTTCCAGTTTAGTGCGCCTATGTCCATCGGAAAGAAGCGTAAATCCTTTCCAAAGCTCGCCTAAGGTTATGACGCTGATAAATAGTGAAGATTCATCTTGACAGCTAACCCATTCTACAACTTGGGGGTTAGGCTGCGTACGGATAAGTTCAGAGGGTATATTTGTGTCGAGTAAATATCCCATCATAAATCAATAGGCCTTCCGCTCGTATTGTTCCGGCTAAAATCCAAATCATCGCATCTTACTGAATTAAATATTTCAACTAGATTATTCCTTTTGATATCCAGAGTATCATTTTCTTTAGCTACTTGAGCTTTAAGCCTTGCGCGTAAATTTTCCAGTCCAATATCAAGCGCGTCTTCCTCGCTTGCTATTAACCCCGCTCTTATTGCTTCTAGTATTGCGAATTCTTGATCCGGGCGCGGATGAATATTCATGGAGTCACCTTTATTCCTAAAAATACTTTCTAACAAAAGTAAGGGTTTGCAGATGGGATGTCAAGCCGATCTTGACCAGATCATTGTCGGCTAGATTAGCCGCACCGAATTTCCATTTTGATTAAGACATCACGGCATTATACTCAACCGATATTGTGATAGAATCCGGTTGACGTTAATCGGAATCCTCAGTTTAAAATCCCAGGCACATGAAAGAGAACACATGGGAAGCCAATTCTCTATATCTTCGCCTTGTCAATGCGGCGATACTTGTTGACTCATTAGCGATATCCAAAGCTGTAGCGCCGGATTTTTTTTAGATTGATAATCCGGTTGAGTGATTCCTCGGAGATTGGCGCCGTCAGATGCGTTTAACAAAACAACAAACACAGACAATTATCGAAACAGTTACCCGTTTGGCCGGGACAGGAGCGGTTGTGCATGTATTTGGCTCCAGAATCGATGACCAAGCGAAGGGTGGGGATATAGACCTTCTCATTGAAACCGACCAAAAGTTATCGCTAATACAGCGGGCGCAGATCAAAATGGAGCTTGAATCTCAACTTGGCTTACCCGTGGATATTATTTCAAAAGCTTTCGGCAAGCCGGTAACCCCCTTTCAAGGTATCGCGCTTTCTCGGTCAATTCTACTGGAGATGTGAGTGAATCATGCCATCCTCGGCCTAGAAAGACAACATCTTGCCGAACTTTTAGAGGCAATACAGCGTTGCGTTTACTTCCTTGATGCTTCCAGCCGAAAACTAAGCTGGCCCTTGACAAAAGAACTTCTGGAAACTCGCAAGAAGGATGTGGCGTTATTTGAGGCAATGGCGGCAATCAATGAAAGGTTCGCAAAATTACAAGACACACTGGGCGCTGCTATGCGGCATGCCTGTATTCTTGCTGGCGAACCCACCGATAGTTTTCTTAAAGTTCTCGGTTTTTACGAAAAAACAGGTGTGCTGGAATCAGTTGCGACTTGGCAACTTTGTAGAACGGCGCGCAATCTTGCCGCACATAATTACGATATCGAATACGCCGAAATTGCAGACCATTTCAATTCTATAAATGATCTGAGCTCTTTGCTTTACATGAGTGCTGACCGTTTTCTCGTCTATTGCCGGGAAACATTGGCTATTGAACCGGAGCAAGGGGATTTCTCGGCTGAGTTTTTTTCGATTGTAAGTACTAAACAAACCGATGATGGCAATATTTTCTAAACGTACAGAACGAGAGTCATCAGTTAAGTTCATAGCTCACCCCCTTTGCCACAATATTGAAGGTCATACGCGCATTAGGGTTAAAGCTGCATGTTGGTTCTGACCAAAACAACCCGTTGTTTGAAAACGCCGGCTAAATCGATCCGCTATTCAGTTTTTCGCATCCGGCGTCATACTGATGTGATAGAATCCAAAACGGCTATCGCGTACATAAAGAATAAACAAAAAACCAGCCATTAATTCATTGTACACTGCGGTTTTTTTAAGCCCAAACCCAGTTCGTTGATCCTTTTACCCTATGCGGCGGATCCATTCCAGCCGTGTGAAGAGTCTATAACTCAAAAGTATTGATTATGTCCTTAGCAGTCGTATACAGCCGGGGCCGCTCAGGCATAGACGCGCCTCTGGTTACAGTGGAAGTACAAGTCAGTTACGGTTTGCCGGGGCTGAATATCGTCGGCTTGCCGGAAACAGCGGTAAAGGAAAGCAAAGACCGGGTGCGGGGCGCCATCATCAACTCCCGCTTCGAATTCCCCATCAACCGCATTACCATCAATCTGGCCCCGGCTGATTTGCCGAAAGAAGGCGGGCGCTTCGATTTGGCGATTGCGGTCGGCATACTCGCCGCCTCCGGGCAAATTCCGAAAAACTGCCTGGATCAGTACGAATGCATAGGCGAATTGTCGTTGGGCGGCGAATTGCGCACCATCCCCGGCGCGTTGCCGGTCGCCATCCATAGCCGCAACGCCAACCGGCAATTGATTCTGCCGGTGGGTAACGCCGGCGAAGCGTCCTTGATCCGGGATGCGCAATTATTGCCGGCCTTTAGCTTGCTGGACGTCTGCGCGCATTTGACCGGCCAGACGCCGATCACGCTGCATGCGCCGCTGATCGAGTTTGAGCAAAGCGTGTGCGATATCGACTTTGCCGACGTGCATGGTCAGTTCCACGTCAAACGGGCGATGGAAATCGCCGCCGCCGGCGCACATAATTTATTGATGCTCGGCCCGCCCGGCACCGGAAAATCCATGCTGGCGGCGCGTTTGCCGACCATATTGCCGGAACTCAGCGAACAGCAGGCGCAGGAAACCGCCGCCATCGCCTCGATCAGCGACCACGGCCTGGATCTGGGGCGCTGGCGGCTGCCGCCGTTCCGCGCTCCGCATCACACCGCCTCGGCCGCCGCCTTGGTAGGCGGCGGCAGTAATCCGAAACCCGGCGAAATTTCCCTGTCGCACAACGGCGCGTTATTTTTAGACGAATTGCCGGAGTTCGACCGCAAAGTGCTGGAAGTGTTGCGCGAGCCGCTGGAAACCGGCCACATCACTATCTCCCGCGCCAATCGCCAGGCCGATTTTCCAGCCAATTTTCAATTAATCGCCGCCATGAATCCATGCCCTTGCGGTTATCTGGGCGACGCTTCCGGGCGCTGCCATTGCTCATCCGAGCAAGTCGCCCGCTACCGCGCCCGCGTATCCGGGCCGCTGCTGGATAGAATGGATATGCATCTGGATGTGCCGCGCGTCTCGCTGGACGTGCTGCGCAAAGGCTCCGTCCAGGGCGAAGAACGTAGCGCGACCATCCGCCAGCGGGTTATCGCCGCCAGGGAAAAAGCTTATAAACGCCACGGCAAAACCAATGCCGGCTTGTCGGCGGCGGAAATAAAAAAATTCTGCGCCCTGTCGGAAACCGGCCATCAATTACTGGAACAGGCGTTGGAAAAATTCGGCTTGTCGCACCGCGCGTATCACCGGATTTTAAAATTGTCCAGAACCATAGCCGATCTGGCGGATTCCGAGCAAATTGAAATTCCGCATTTGAGCGAGGCGATTAGCTACCGTAAGTTGGATAGGACGCGTTAATGAAACCCAAAAAACCATCAGAAAAACAGATTGCCTTATTTCATCAAGCCATTGCGTTGCATCAAAGCGGTCAATTGTTAGAGTCCTTGGCTATCTATAAAAAATTGTTGCAGGTTTTTTCGAAAGATCCGGAGCTATTGGAAAGAATCGGCGCCATTGAGTTACAGCAAGGGCATTTAGAGAATTCGCTATTGTTTTTTGAACGCTCCTTGCAAATCGCGCCTAAACGGGCATTGACCCATGGTAATCGCGGCATAGCTTTACATCAGTTGGATAGGCCGGAGCAAGCCCTGGCGTCCTACGATCAAGCAATAAATTTAAAGCCCGATTATGTGGAAGCCTATATCAACCGAGGCATAGTATTTGATCAAATGGAGCGCTATGAAAAAGCGCTGGCCGATTTTGATCAAGCCATAAACTTAAATCCGGACCGGGCAATACCCTACAATTATCGCGGCGCCGTATTCCTGAAAACAAATCGCTTGACGGAAGCGCTCGAAAACTATGAAATAGCGCTAGCTTTGAACCCAAATTATAGCGAGGCCTACTTAAACCGCGGCGATGCGCTTGAACATTTAAATCGATTGGACGAAGCGATGCAAAGCTATGACCGCGCTATCGCCCTAAACCCGGTTTATACGTTCGCCTACTTCAAACGGGGCAATGTACTCCATGAATTAAAAAAACTGGATTTGGCCCTGGACAGTTTTAATCGCGCCTTAGCGCTCGATCCGGATTTTGTGGACGCTTACGTAAATAAAGGTATCGTCTGCCAAGACATGAAAAGCTATGAAGACGCTTTAAGCTGTTTTGATAACGCAATAGCCCGGCAGCCGGATTCGGCGCCCGCCTACACCAATAAGGCTACCGTGCTCCAAAAGCTGAAACGTTATGAAGAATCGTTGCCAAACTTTGAACGGGCGGTGGCGTTAAATCCAGGTTATGTTTTTTTGTTTGGCGAATATCTGTTTAATAAGCTACAAGTATGCGACTGGAGTAACCTGGATTTCTTACTGGCCGAACTGTTGGCGAAAATTCAAGCGGAAGAAAAAATTTCGGCGCCGTTTCAAATGCTGGCGTTTTTTGACGATGCCGCCATGCAACAAAAAGCCGCCGCAATCTGGATTGCGGATAAATACCATAACACGCAACCTCTTTCAGGTATTTCAAAATATCCGGAGCACAAAAAAATTAGAATCGGCTATTTTTCGGCTGATTTTTGTAATCACCCTGTTTCGGATTTAAGCGCCCAATTATACGAAAAGCACGATAGAAATAAATTCGAGATCACGGCCTTTTCTTATACGGAGGATACGAATAACGAAATGAGAACCCGGCTGGAAGCGGGTTTTGACCGTTTTGTAGATATACGGGAGCATAGCGATCAAGAGGCCGTTCAGCTTGCCAGAGATCTGGAAATTGATATTGCCGTCGATTTAGGGGGGCATACCGGCGCCGGTAGAACCGGCATATTCGCCATGCGGGCGGCGCCGGTGCAAGTAAATTATCTGGGCTATGCCGGAACGATAGGGGCTAGCTACATGGACTACATCATTGCGGACAGAATTGTGATACCGGAAACCAGTCAGGCGCAATATCATGAAATAATAGCTTATTTACCTAACAGTTTCCAGGTAAACGATAATACGCGCCGTATTTCCGACAAACTTTTTACTCGTGAAGACTTCGATTTACCCGCTACGGATTTTGTATTCTGTTGTTTCAACAATTCCTATAAAATAAATCCGGGCAATTTTCAAATCTGGATGCGTATACTCGCAGCCGTTGAAGGCAGCGTGCTGTGGTTGCCGGGCGATAGCGCCGCAATTATTGGCCGTTTGCAAAAAGCAGCCGCTGAAAGCGGAATCGAGCCGGAAAGATTAATTTTCGCCCCATTTATGGCCCGGCAGGACGAGCATCTGGCCAGATTAAAATTGGCGGATCTATTTTTGGATACAATGCCATATAACGCTCACGCCACGGCGAGCGATGCTCTCTGGTCGGGTTTGCCGTTATTGACCTGTTTGGGCGACACCTACGCGGGCAGGGTTTCCGCCAGCGTGCTGACGGCCATGGGTTTGCCGGAATTAATTACCGCGAGCCGTGAACAATACGCGGAGCAAGCAATTGAACTGGCGCGCAATCCGGAAAAGCTGGCTGATATAAAGGGCAAGCTAGCCCAAAATCGCTTAAAAACGCCTCTGTTCGACACTCAGCTGTATACTACTCATATCGAAGCCGCCTATACGCAAATGTATCAACGTTATTTAGCCGGATTGCAGCCGGATGTTATTTCGGTTCAAGCATAATCGGTTTTTCCATATCAATAATATTATTTACAAGTTTGTACGTATCTAAACGTTAAACAACGACGGCGATGTGCAAAAGCTAAAATTGATAAAGCAAAAAAACGGGCCAAAGTTAAATTAACTTCGGCCCGAAAAGTGCAAAAAAGAAAATAACCCAAAGTAGAAGTCGGCCTGGAGGCTTGAAGCTTCTATAGTATATAAAGCATTTTATGTGCCATTATTTAAGTTATTAATAATCAAGCTCTAATATTTGCCGATTCCTACCAAAATTGCAGTGTATGTAAAATTTTGCAGACCGAGTTTGCAGAAGCGGGGGGGGTATATTAGCCAGGACGCGAGCGGCTTTGCTTGTTTCCTATCAACGCGATCCGCGTTCCCTGCCGCCGGCAAGGCAGGCTACAAAGCGGGCAAGCGCCGGCCCTATCATCAGGATCATCAGAAAACGGACGCTTTGCAGCGCCATTACAAACGGCATGTCGACCTTGGTCGAAGCCGCGATGATCGCCACGGAGTCAACCCCGCCGGGACTGGTGGCGAGGTAGGCCGTCAACGGATCGATGCCGAGTACGCGCACGAGCAGCGCCGCCATGCCGGCGCAAAACAGAATGATTGCCGCGATTGATAACATGCATTGGGGCAGCGCGCGCGCCGCCGCGGCCAGCACGTCGCGGTTGAAGCGCAGGCCGATGCTCCAGCCGAGAAAGGCGTAGCCTATTGCGAGCAACCAGGGGGGCAGTTCAATAACGGCAATGCCGCCGGCGTGCAGGGCGCCGCCTATGAACATGGCGGCGAAGAGAACGCCCGCCGGTATTCTTGGCGCCAAGGCGGCTAGGGAGCTAATAGCAATAATCAGCAGCGTACTTGCGAACGGCGTCCAGGCGATGGGCGGGAACCAGTCCATGCCGTGACCCATGGCCGCCGGAATTTGAAACCAGAAGCGCGCAACCAGCGAAGCCGTGATAGCGACCAACACCACGCGCAAATATTGCATGAAAGCCACTAAGCCCACATCCGCGCCGAAGGCGTCCGCCATCAGCACCATCACGGACGCGGCGCCGGGCAACAAGCCCCAAACCGCTGTCGTGCCTTGCAGAATGCGCAGTTTGCTGATCGCCCAGCCCAGCGCCGCGCTGGCGATCAGGGTTATGGCGACCACGCTTAAAAATAGCGGCCATTGCCTGCCAAACATGGAAAAGATGTCAGGCGTGAACGAGCGGGCTATCAGGCAGCCGATCACAGCTTGGGAAAAGTTAATCGGCCCGCTCGGCATTCGTAGCGTCCCGCCCCGGCTTTCAACGATGATTCCGGCCGCCATGGGCCCAAGCAATTGCGCCGCTGGCAACCGCAGCCATTCGAATAGGATCGTGGAAAAAATGGAGATCGCCGCCAGCACCGCCCATTGAGCCGGCAACGGCAGCCTGGTAAGAAGCGGTGGAGCGAGGCGGTGGCGGTATTTGCGCACTTTTGGCTAGCCAGGATTAGGCTGTTAGGGTGTTACGATACAAAAGTTTAAAACCCGCCGGAATTGCCGGACGGATTTTGCTATTGGCCTTCTTCGGTTTCCGGCCCTGTTTCAATTTCTTCGTTGCGGTTGCCGTTCTTTATACTGAGCTTAGTCTGTGTTGGCAGAGGACTATCAGGCGCATGAAGATTAAGGCGCTTTAACTGGGCGAGAAAATACGAATCGTAATGCCAGTTAGGCTTAGCCGCGATTGGTTCGGGTTTGGAGTCTGTGATATTGCTCATTAAAGTGTTGTTATCATTTAAGGTTAAAAGCGTTCTGGCGCCGCAAGAACATTTGTAATAATCACTATCCGGGTCTTTGCCTAAGTATGCCGTCCAACCGCACGGCGTCTCCTTATTATTTCTTGAAGACGGCTGCTTAGGCGCCGAGTGCCATGCCGATTATATGCGTTTATTGGCTAGTATGTATTAATTATAAGATGAATTGAAGAAATTTTATCCGCCCCGGAATATACGGTATAGCTTGATTGGCCGCTCGGATTTAGCATTGATATTTTCCCGTTCGCACTCTCAAATTCGGTTTGTGGCGGCATGTTTGGTTATAATGCTGAAAAAATGGAGTTAAACGGACGGAATCGATTTACCGGGTCTTAAAACGGCCGCTGAAAGGGGGAAGAAGAATGGCTGATAAACAAAAAATCGTGATTGTCGGCGGCGGGGCCGCCGGGCTTGAATTGGCGACCCATCTGGGGCGGAAGCTCGGCATGCGCGATCTGGCGGAAATCACGCTGCTGGACGCCAGCTCCACGCATATCTGGAAACCGTTGCTGCATGAAGTGGCCTCCGGCACTTTAGCGCAAGCCGAAGAAATAGAATATCTTTCCCAGGCGCATCGCAATCATTTTCAGTTCCGCTTGGGACGGATGGAAGGTTTGAACCGCGCGGAAAAAGAAATTTATATCAGCCCGACATATAACGATCAGGGCCGGGAATTGATCCCGCGCCGGATATTTAAATACGATACGCTGGTGATGGCGGTCGGTAGCGTCAGCAATACCTTCGGCATCAAAGGCGTCGACCAGCATTGCATGTTTATAGACACCACTTCTCAAGCATACCGTTTTCAAAGGCAATTGGTGGAGAGTTATTATATTAAAGCCTATGCCGGACAAAATAGTCTGAAAGACAAGCCTTTATCCATAGTAATTGTCGGCGCCGGCGCAACCGGGGTGGAATTGTCGGCCGAATTGCATGAGGTTACCAAACTATTGGCGACCTACGGGCTGGAAGATTCCGACAAAGTGAAAATTACCATTATCGAAGCGGCTACCCAATTATTGCCGGCTTTGCCGCCGCGCCTGTCCGCCGCTACCCAGCAGCAACTGGTGAAATTGGGTATCGATTTAAAACTAGGCCGCCGGGTGACTGAAGTGACCGAAAATGCGGTGTATACCCATGACGGCGAAGTCTTCGAAGCTGATTTGAAGGTTTGGGCGGCTGGCATCAAAGCGCCTGACTGGATGAAAAACCTGGACGGGTTGGAAACTAATCCCCTTAATCAATTGCTTGTCGATCAAACCTTGCAAACCGGCGACGGGAATATATTCGCCATCGGCGATTGCGCCGCCTGCGTCTGGGAAGGCCATGCCGGCAATGTGCCGCCCCGCGCTCAAGCTGCGCACCAGCAAGCGACGGCGGTGGCCAAGACGTTGGTCAACCGCCTGACCGGCAAACCGGCGGTCAAGTTTGTATATCAGGATTACGGTTCACTGGTGTCGCTCGGTAAATACAGCACGGTCGGCAGTTTGATGGGGAGTCTGATGGGTACCGTCAGCGTCGGCGGTTTTATTGCTTATGTCGTTTATTTGTCTTTGTATAAAATGCACCAAATCGCCATCCACGGCTACTTCCGCACCGCCATGCTGAGTTTGTCCAATCTGTTCAGACGCAGTACCCATGCGAAAATTAAAATGCATTAATTCCGTTGAGTAAAAGCTAATGTTAGAAATCGAATATGAATTCCGTGAGCAGGATCTGCTGCACTTTAATGAGCACCGTTTGGCGAATGATAAGGAATTGCAAAAAAAAATCCGCCAAAACCGCTTGATCGTGCCGGTGGTGATGCTGGTCTTCGGATTGTTTTATTATGTTTATTATGTAGATATGATGACGACGGCCTATATCACCTTATTGGCGGTAGGGTGGGCGATAAGCTCGCCGTATATCATGAAAATCGATATGCGCAGGCAGTTTTTCAAGCAATATTCGGAAGCGGAAAAAAAAGCCTTATTCGGAGTGCATTCCTTGACGATAGAACCGGAATTTCTGCGGGAAAAATCGCCGGGCGGCAAACATAACACCCCGTGGAAGGAAATGCTGAGAGTCGAGCGGCATCCTGATTATGTGTTTATTTACGTCGATATTGACGCGGCCATCGTTATTCCACGGGAGACGGTAAAAAAAGGCGATCTGAAA
>JBEKBU010000013.1:0-30470 GCA_050015235.1 Methylomonas sp.
TGCCCTCCCCGGTATCGCTAACCTCCACCGCGACCCGGCCGCCGGCGCTGAACAGGCCGATATTCACTTCGCCCATGGCCGGCGTGTGGCGGATGGCGTTATCGATCAGATTAGTCAGCACCCGCTCTATCATGGCGATATCGGCATAAACCAGCGGCACGTCGCAATTCAGTCCGGCGCGTAACGTCACCCCGCATTTCATGGCCGTCATCGCGTATTTCTGCGTCACGTCCTGCACTAACTCCTGCAAGTTAAAAACCTCCGCTTGCACCGTGGTCGCCTGGCATTCCAGCTTGGCCAGTTCGAACAACTCCTGCGCCAGACGCCCGACTTTTTCGCTTTGCCGCACCGCAACGGCCAGAAATTGCTTACGCTCCTCTTCGGGAAACCGATGGGCTTGCAGTTGCATGGTTTCCAGATAGCCGTGCAACGATGTCAAAGGCGTGCGCAAATCGTGCGACACGCTCGCCATCAACTCCCGGCGCTGGAGATCCTGTTCTTTCAACGCCGCCATTTCTTCCGCCATGCGGCCGGCGGTATTAAAAGTTTCCGCCAACCGCCCCAGCTCGTCGTTGCTTGTTACCGGCAAGGGTTTATTGAAACCGCCGCTAAAGATGCGTTGCGAAGCGCCGGCCAACTCCCTGAGCGGCTGAGCAATATTTCTCGCTAAAAGATAAGTGCCGAGTAAGGTTGACAGCAACCCGAACGCCATCAAGCCGAATACCGCATAAACCAGAATGGCGTATGGTTGCAAAGCCTGCCGCAAATCGATCTGCAACACCACTTTGATGGCCTGATCGTTGCGAGCGGTATGCAGGGGGCGCACCAGAGAGACATAAGTTTCGCCGTCGAAACCGATCAAACTGGGCGGCTGCTGCCCGGCAAGCGGGGCGTGAAATATACGGTCGGCAAATAATTCCGGCCGCGGATTCGCCAGCGAACTGAATATAATTTGCACATGATCGCCGTCTTGCAACAGCATGGTCACATCCGGCGGCGCCGAAGACATATGTTTAAAATTATCCGCCAATCGGCTGTCGACGGCAATAGCGACCCCCACCCAGCCTATCGGAATCGGCGCCAATACCGGCACGACGGCCAGTTCGCACAATTTGCCGTCCAGCATGCCGAACATCACCGATTTGCCCTCGGCGTCGGCCTGGGCGATGGCGGCCGGGAACATAAAGTCATGCCCCTGATGACCGCCGCCGGTATCGGCGATAACCTTGCCTTGCATATCGATATAAAAGCCTCTTTGCCCCTGGATACGATAGATGAGATTCTGCAAGGCTGAATTAAGCGTTTCCGGATCGCCGTCGCTGGCCGCGCTGCGGAATCCGAAATCGGACGCCAGAATGCGGGTTCCGGTGGCGATTTGTTCGCCTTGCGCGGTCAGGGTGCGGTTAAAGATATTCTCGGCGTAAATCAGATTTTGGCCGATTTGATTAATAATATTCTCGCGGCTTACCCAATAAACGGAAATCAAGGTCAGCACCTGCATCGCAACAAACAGGGCCGAGTAAAACAAGGCGATGCGGGTTTGAAAGTTAAGGCTCACCTTTATAACCCTCCGCCTGTTGAGAAACCAGAGGTTTGCCGGTGCGGGTAGTGGGTTTGATCGTTAACGTTCGGTTGATGACGGCCTTTTCGCGCCCGGCGGTAACCGGCTCGGCTTCAACCGCCGCGCTATCGGCCTGATATGGATGCCAGAAGCCGATACGGTAACTATTTTCCGGAACATTCAGCAGCCAGCGGCCGGTCTCGTCGGTTTTAGTAAAATAAGGCGCATCGGTGACATAAACATAGCTGATCATCCAGTCGTGAATATTGCAACCCAGCACCGCCACGCCCGGCGCGCCGAACTTGACCGGATCCGGCGGCACGCCCTTGTACAATTTTATTTCAAAGCGTTTCGCCGGCGAAAAGGAATAGACATGATGACGGATATTGTCATTATTCGGAAATTTTACATCCGTACCGGAATGGATAACCAACACATGCGGCACGAATTCGCGGTTGCGCTGATCGAGCAGGGCTACCGCCGGGGCCGGATCCGGCGCCGGCGTCCGGCCGTCGGCGGGCGTTACGGTCACCACGGCGTTAGCCAGCGGCGCGCCGGACTGATCCGTCACCACGCCCTCCAAAACGGCGGCGTTAACTTTAACAGCCAGCGCCGCCAACAACAGGCATCCGCCGGCTATCGGTTTGAAGAACGAAATAAAACAACGGCTAGTCATTCGGCTTTACGGGCTCTTTATCTCCCACGGGTGTGGCGAATTTATAGCCTACTCCCCAAACCGTTTGAATATATTCGGGTTTGGCCGGGTCGCGCTCTATTTTGCCGCGCAGGCGGTTGATGTGAGAATTGACGGTATGCTCGTAGCCGTCATGGCTATAGCCCCAGACCTGATCCAGCAACGCGATGCGCGAAAAAACCTTGCCGGGATTGCGGGCAAAAAACAGCAGTAATTCGAACTCCTTCAGCGTTACGTCGATCACTTGGCCGGAGATGTTGACGACATGGGCGATCGGATCGATGATTAGATTGCCGGCCTCAAGCAGGCCGGACGCCGACCGGGCCTGCCGCGCAATCGCATCGCCGCGGCGGAACAAGGCATGAATGCGGGCGATCAATTCCGCCACGGAAAACGGTTTGGTCAGATAATCGTCGGCGCCTAGCTCCAAGCCTAACACTTTTTGCGTCTCGCTGGAGCGCGCGCTGATTATAATGATAGGCTGATACGACGCCATGCCGCGCACTTCCCGGCATATTTCCAGGCCGTTTAAGCCCGGCAGCATTACATCCAGCAATAATAAATCGTAACTCTGCCGTTTAAGGCGCGCCAGACCCGCGGCGCCGTCGGCGACAATATCGACCCGGTAGCCTTCTTCGCCCAGATTGACCGCCAACATCGCGCCAATATCAGGATCGTCCTCTATCACCAATAGTTGTTTTACCGACTGCGTCATTACCGCCTCATGGAAGGGTTGCCGGTAAAATTATCGTTATTTGGCGCGCTTCAGGCAAATAAAATTTTGTGGATCATTCCGTGATACTTTCGTGATATTTCCTTACGCCCCGCGAAATGCCATGCGGGTTAGCCCGCCTCAGGCCGATTTGCGGTATTGTTCGATTTCTTTAAGAAAAATCGCCAATTGCAAACGGTCTTCCACCTCGAGTTTTCGGAATATCGACGATAAATGCGCTTTTACGGTGCGTTCCGAGATATTCATTTCGCTGGCTATGCGTTTATTGCTTTCACCGATCTGTATCATCTGCGCCACTTCCATTTCACGCACCGATAAACTATCGAACATGGTTAGAAGCTGTTCAAGATTGCTGGATTTGACCGATGCGCCTTGGCTGCGGCGTATCGTGGTGAGCGCCAAGATAATTTTAGGCACCAAACAACGCTGTACCCATAAATCGCCGTTAAGTATCGAATTAACCGCCCGTTTGACTATTTCCGCGTTCTCCGACGCTTCACAATATCCGGCCGCGCCTTTGACGACGACATCGATCTGCTTTTGTTCGTTCCAGTTATTGCCGACAACTAAAAAACGGCCGCTACCCTTCTTCAACAGGGCATAAAGACTTTCGTTATCTTCAAGCTTTTGCGCATCAACCAAAACCAAATCGGCGGTAAAATCCGCACTGACGTTCGTCAGCCTATTAACGCTGTGATCGCCAGTCAACGCATGATTCCAATGTGCGGTCAGATGAGGATTATTTGAATATATCAGGATATTAGCCACAGATTACCGTTTTTGTTTATTTTCTTCATCTACCACTCACAATAGCAAACTTCCGTTATTATCCTAGCAAATCTAATTATATATACAAGTATCTATTTAATGTAATTATACTAAATTGATAACTATGCTACGTAAACTAGGTAAATTACCGGCGGCTTACTTCAGCCGGGGCGCCGAATCGAATCGCGGTTGATATACAACCATTGCAAAGCCAGCAAGGGTATTGCCGATTCAATCCGGCCGCTCGCCATCAACATAAAAGCTTCTTCCGCTTTTACCGCCCTGACCAGGATGTCTTCGCCTTCAGCCGCCAAGCCGTGCAAGCCGCCCGCCTGGGTAGAATCAACCCGCCCATAAAACATCGTAATCCGTTCGGAAGAGCCGCCCGGCGTGGTATAGAACTGCATAATTTCCCGCAACTCAAGGATAGTGCAACCCGATTCCTCCAGCGTCTCCCGGCAGGCTACCTCGGCGGCGGTTTCGCCTTCCTCCATGGCCCCGGCCACGATTTCCAGCAGCCAGGCGCGTTGCGGCGCGGTTACGGCGCCGACCCGGAACTGTTCGATCAATACAACCTCGTCGCGTAGCGGATCATAAAGCAATACGGCGACACAATTATTACGCCTGAACAATTCGCGGGTAAGCGGCTGGCTCCAGCCGCCGGCAAATAAGGTATGTTGTATAGTATAGCGCTCTAAATGAAAAAAACCATGATAGACGGTTTTGTGCTCGATAATTTCAAACTGGCCGGTCATCGTCTATTCGCCGCGGTATTCAACCTTATAGATCACGCCCAATTTATCGTCGCTGATTAATAAACTACCGTCCGGCATCTGCAAAATATCCACCGGCCTGCCTAAAACTTCCTCGTTTTCCGTCAGCCAGCCGCTGATAAACGCCTGCTCGCTATGCGGTTGACCGTCTTTAAAGAACACGGCCGCCACCTGATAGCCTTGCGGATGAGTACGGTTCCAGGAGCCGTGCTGAGCGACGAACAATTGCTTCCTGTAACGGGCCGGAAATTGGCCGCCGGTATAGAAACGCAAGCCCAACGGAGCGATATGCGCTTTGTAAGTCCATACCGGCGGAGTAAATTCGGCGCAGGATCTTTCCTTGCCGAATTCCGGATCGGCCAGTTTGCGGGCATGGCAATACGGGAAACCGAAATGCTCGCCGCGCTTCGTCCAGACATTCAATTCCTCCGGCGGTAAATCGTCGCCTAAGTAATCGCGGCCATTATCGTTAAAATAAAGCTGTCCGCTATCCGGCTCCCAGGTAAAGCCGACCGAGTTGCGGATGCCGCGCGCTAAAATTTCCATATTGCCGCCATCGGCGTCCATACGCACCAAGGTTCCGAAAATATCCTGCTCCGGCTTACAGATATTGCAAGGCATGCCCACAGCCGTATAGAGTTTGCCGTCCGGGCCGAACCGCAAATACTTCCAGCCGTGATGTTTTTCGGTGGGAAATTTATCGTAGACAACCGCCGGCGGCGGCGGATTGCTCAATCTGGCGCCGATTTGATCGAAGCGGATGATGCGATGCACTTCGGCCACATATAGATTGCCGTCTTTATAATCGACGCCGTTGGGCATGTATAAATTCTCGGCCAGCACGTAACGCTGATCGGCGAATCCGTCCCGATCCGTATCCCGTACGGCCCAGACATTGCCGGCGCGGCTGCCGACGTAAACCACGCCGTCGTCGCCGAGGGCCAAGCTGCGCGCCGTCGGCAACTGGTCGGCGTATATGGATATTTTAAAACCCGGCGGTAATTTCAGCCGTCCGAGCATGGCGAGTTGCTCGGGCTTGCCGGCCAGGCATAAACCCGAAACAGCAACAAGCGTCATGAGTAATATTAACTGGGCGGTTTTCATTTTTTCTGTTCCTAGCGTAAACTTTGGGAAATATTAACACTCTAATCACTTGAATTTAAGCATTAGCTTACCCATATTTTAGAAATGTTAATAAACTTTTAATCCACGGAAAATTATCATGTTAAGAATATTACTTTTTTTGGCTACCAATATAGCCATATTGATCGCCATCGGCGTCCTATTCAGTATATTCGGCATTCAGGGCGCGCTGGACGCACAAGGCGTCAATCTTGATTTACCGTCCTTGTTATTGATGTCGGCCATTATCGGCATGACCGGCGCCACGATCTCCTTGTTTATGTCGAAATGGTCGGCGAAAAACGCGATGGGCGTGGTGGTGATCGAACAGCCGCAAAACCAGACCGAACAATGGCTGGTGGATACCGTGTCAAAATTAGCCAAGGTCGCCGGCGTCGGCATGCCTGAAGTAGGTATATTCGACTCGCCGGAACCCAACGCCTTCGCCACCGGCGCCAACCGCAACAACGCCTTGGTCGCCGTCAGCACCGGCTTGTTACAAACGATGAGCGCGGATGAGGTGGAAGCCGTACTCGGCCACGAAATGACGCATGTCTCCAACGGCGATATGGTGACGATGACATTAATTCAAGGCGTGGTCAACACCTTTGTATACTTTTTCGCGACCATCATCGGCTATCTTGTGGACAGACTGGTGTTCAAAACCGAGCGCGGCTACGGCCCGGCCTATTACGTTACGCAAATAGTGGCGCAAATCGCGTTGTCGATACTGGCTTCGATGCTGGTCATGTGGTTTTCGCGTTACCGGGAATACCGCGCCGATCGCGGCGGCGCCAGATTGACTGGCCGGCATAAAATGATTTCCGCGTTAAAAGCCTTGCAACGCGCGCAAGCGCCGGCCGACATGCCCGCGCAATTGGCCGCGTTCGGCATCAACGGCGGCGGCGTCGGCCGTTTTTTCATGAGTCATCCGCCGCTGGAAGACCGGATTGCGGCGTTGGAAGATAATCGGCGTTGAGTGTGGGCTGGGCGGCGGCCGGATACAGGCTACAAGTCAGCGGCCCGGCTGTTGGCGCCTGAACCCCAAGCAAAGGACGCCGTGAATACCTCCGGGTAGGCTTTAGCCCGGCGTCCATGCCGGGCAAACCTCTGCTAGGGGTTCCGGCGCCAACAGCCGATATAATCAGCAGAACGAAAAAATAATTAACATTAACTTTATAATCTAAGCCATTGAGCTTTAGAGATATCAACATACCCACGCAACAAGCTGTTGCCACATAACAACTTGATTTTTATAGAAAAAAATGAAATAATGAGCTTTTATCAACTATAAACTTTAATGAGGCCATTATGAAATCGTTAATAGTCTTGTTCGCCATACTATTTACTCTTCCCATTCTGCTGGTTGCCGGTTTTCAACTCATAGGGTTGATAGCTATCGAGCTTCGCGATCTAGCCAAGGAAGCTTGGCGCAGTCCTGATGCGCAATCCGCCGGCTGATCTGGAAAACGTAAAAATTGTGCGCTCCATCTTCAATACGACAAGGCGCAAAACATAGGGCGTCTTGGCCAGCATGGCTTAACGACTCGGCCGGCCGTCGTTTACCGAGTCACGGCGCGGAGCGCCGGAGGCCGCTCCCCACGCCGTGCGTTGGAACGATGCGCTTATGGTCCTATTTCCTTCCCCTGGGCTTCCCAACAATTCTTCGCATTTCCGCAATTTTGAACGCCGGCCAGGATTTCGCCGAGTTTTGTTTTGCGTTCCGCCGATAGGGCCGCATAACTGTTGCGCAATTCATTGGGGTCGTTAATCAAATCATGATATTCCTTTTCGCCGCCGGCGTATTCGACGTATAGCGCGGTCTGGGAGCGGAGCGCCTCGTAGCTGGGCGGATTACCGGAGCGGTAGGCGGGCAAGTCTGGGTCCAGGGGGGCTTCGACCGGGCCATGGCGTTCGATCAAAACGGTTTTCCGCCAAACCGCCGGCTTTTCGCCGCGTATCAAGGGCGCCAGACTGTGTCCCGAGGATTCGGCGGGCGGCGACACGCCCGCCAGTTTGGTGAAGGTCGGGCAGATATCGATGTTTTCGGCGATTTCCTCGACCTTGGCCCCCGCCGGCGCCCCAGGGCCGGCGATCACCAGCGGAACGTGGCCCATTTTCGCCCCGCCTTGAACAAAGCCGGCGTCCTTACAGGCTTCGGCGATTTCCCGGCAGGCGTTATTGGGCGCCGAAAAGGCTGGATTTTAACAGGCTTCGGCCAGGACTATGGCCGCGATTAGGGAAATATTTGGTAATACACTAGAAAGCTTCATCGCGTCTCCTCGGAAATTCGCATCGCCACGGGCCGGCTTTTGTGGCCCGCCATCATTTTTGCTCAAGCCAAATCGCCTCCGCCAATTTCGAGATCAACAAATTCGCCGCGCCATCAAAAGCAGGGCCGAATGCGATTACGCCATCCTCATGCCCCAGCATGCTGATCAGGCCTCGATCGGATACTTGCCCGGAACTGAACAATTCGTCGATAGCCCGCGCCATTTCCGGCGTGCCGTAAGGGATAACCGGGTCTATGCACTTAATCTTTAAAAGCCGGCTGTTCCTCCATATTTCCGGACTGTGAACATGGATAACAACCAGAATATCGGCATTATTTTGATAAAAGGAGGCATGGCTGAGCGCTTCCGAGGAAGGCGGGGTTAATCCGATCGATTCGATGCGGTTTTGCTTCGGATAGGCCCCCGTTATCAAGGTGTAATGAGCCCGATCGAGACGAGCCATGTGTCCGGTTTGGGTGCCGGTAATCAGGAACCGGCCGCCGCCGGCGCCGGCGCGGCGGCTTATGTTGCCGAAGGAAAGGCCGGCGTATTTGTCCGCGATTTGTCCTATCAGTCCTAGCCGGAACAGTATGGAGCGCCAGGCATTCAGCAATGTGATATCGTCATCGTCCGGCAACGGCAGGGTCTGATGGCTTAATTGATATTTGATAACACCTTCCGTTTCGCGCATGATGCTTATTCCTATCTATGATTTTTTCGCAGCCGCCGCTAATAACAATCGGTTTGGCATGGACTCACCATCATCTTCCAATTCGCTTATACACATCTGACCGCTATTTCCTTATAGCGTCAGTTTGTTTGCCTGTGGCGCACTCCAAGATTTTTTGCGAGCGCATAAAATCGCGGCAAAAATTGGGTTTGGCAAGATTATATTCAAAGCTATCGTTATAGAGTTCCAGTTTTTTTATCCATTTAATCAGGTGTTATTTTGGGTAAGTCAATGGTGAAAACTGTACCATGGTTGAGTTCCGATTTAACGGAGATACAGCCCTTCAAGGCAGATTTCACAATGTTGTTAACGATGGAAAGCCCTAAACCGGCGCCCCCCCGGCCTCGGCCCGTAGTAAAAAAAGGATCGAATATCTTAGGTAGGTTTTCAGGGCTGATACCGGCGCCGTAATCTCGCACAACAATCGAAAATTCGGCGTCTCTGTTGCCGCCCTTGTCCGTAGCGATAATTTCAACTTTACCTCCCTGCCCAGCGGGATAGGCATAACGCTCGATATTTTGCAGAATATTCATAACGACCTGCGTCAGATAACCTGGATAACCCAGCCATTCCGGATCGCCGGTTATCCCCGAGGCGTCAATATCGATAGTCAAGTTGGCTTGCCGGGCGTTTATCCTGAACAAATCGACGCTTTCCGCCACGAGTTCCGACAAATTCACCTTTTCTTTTGTTTCGGTTATCTGACTAACCGATATCTTCTTGAAGGTCTCAACCAATTTGTGAGCGCGTAGGATGTTTCTCTTGATCAATAAGGACGACTCAAGAATGTCCGCCAAAATATTCCTTGTTTCATCATTTTCATCAAAAATGGCCTTTATTTTGGGCAATGACAACCGGCTTTCGATCACACTATGCGCGGTACTGGCAATCCCCAAGGGGGTGTTAATTTCATGAGCAACCCCCGCCACCATCTGCGCCAAAGCGTGATGCCTTTCCAGGAGAGCTTCAGCTTTTAGAGTTTGCTCTCGATGTTGTTGTTGAAGTTCACGCAAAAGCCCCTTTTCTAAAGTCGCATCTGTATTCCTTATCCTTTCAACCAGTACAGTAAGCAAATTTCTCGCCAAAGCCGGTATCCGACCGATAGACGCCAATAATTGATTTTTATGAATAACAAATAATCTGCATAAAGTTTCGGCAAAGACGTTTGCGGAAACAGGCCTGTTGTCAATTATTGACAATTCGCCTATACATTCGCCAGGTTGGATAGATATAAACCGGTTTGACGATTCACTTCCAATCTCTACCTTTAGATTACCGGATAGCAGGATGCGAATAGAATCGTTTTGTTGTTCTCGCATCAGGATTTGCTCGCCACAACCAAATTCTTCAATACAGGAATTTTCTAGTAACTCTTCGACTATATGAGGTGGGATGCCATTAAAAAGCCCAACAAAATCACTGACATTTTTTTGCCTTCTGTCAGAATTGACTCGACGATCAAGTTCAACCGTTTGGGCATCTACTGAAGATACTGATCTTGATAGCCGTTGCTGGGCGGTTCTTCGGTTAATTTTTCGCAAAATTAGCTTCCACCTGTTATCAATAAAGTGCGGATTTTACCTATCGTCCTCGCTGCGTTTCCAGATAATTGCTAACGCCAAGGCAAAATTGTGCAACATTTCGATGACCGACATCGGCGGAGCGAAGCGGCTGGAAAATAAGAAACTGATTTCCGATCTGTTGTTCAAGCCAGGTAAGTATATCAATTGGCAACCTGAAACATTATCCCTAACATAGCGGTCCCCAGTCGGACTCAGATTTAAACCTTCCTTGCCAAGTAGAAGTTTATGTAAAGATTTTACCGTTTCGTCACCGTCGAAATTTTCGTATTCATCGGATGAAAACAGCCAATCCCCGTCGGCGATAATCCACCTTGGCGTTTCCTTTTGCTCGGGACTTATTCCGCACAGGGATGATAGGGCAAGCATGATTGCGCGCCGCGAACCGCTGGCGGCAACCAGTTGGCCAATCATCTCGATAGTGGCGGCGGACATGCCGTACGCTAAATACTGACGCACGCTGCTTTTTATCAACGAATACAATTTATCTTCGGTCGCTTCGATCTTGGTGAAATAACCGTTAATATCGTACTTGTCGATAACTTCCCGCTCCGGCGCCAAACCCGCTTGACCGGTGCGAATAAAAATCTGGGTTTGGCTGTTGGCCATCGCGCCGCGAATGTAGTCGCACAACTCCAATCCGGCGTGATCGGTTTCCATAACCACGTCGATAAACGCCACGGCCAACGAACAACCTACTTCCACATTATCGTTCATCAGTTCGACCGCCGCCGCTTTACTGGCGGCGGTATAAATTTTCAGGGGCAAGCCATAGACTTCGAAATTTTTCATCGCTAGCTTGGACACGCTAAGAACATCGGATTCATCATCCACCAATAGGACTGGCCAGTGTTTAAAAAACATAATCGAGTCCTCCAATCAATAGGTTAATGGTTGTCTGAGTTCGGCAAAACGGGCTGTGTCCAGCCCAACATGCTTGGCTAGATAGGCGGAGGTTTCCTTCGGTCTGACCTTGTGTACAAAATTGTAACGGGCTTCGTGATAATTGACTTCACCTCCGTAAAACTTACCGGCGAAGTTCATTTTCATGTGCCGCAGCTCCGTGGCTCGATAGGCGGCTAGCGGTTTGGCTTGTTCATCCTTCCGCCGACAGATATTCTTTTCTTGCAAAAGCCGCTCATAATCGGGATGGGAAGCCAGAGCCTCGGCTTTTTGCTTGACTTGAGCCTGATATTCGGCGAATTCATCCGATAAAATCTCATCAATGTAGCCAATGGCTTTTGCCTTTTTCATGCCAAGCGGCAATGGCGTTTCCGTTAACTCCAGCGCCTTGACCGGTCCTACCCGTTTCGGCAACGAATAAGTCCAGTATTCCGACCCGAACAAACCCATCGTCTTATAATGCGGGTTGAATACCGCCCCTTCCCTAGCCCAAACCTTGTCGGCGGCGAGTAAGGCCATGGCGCCGCCGGCCCCCGCGCCGCCCCAAACGGCCGAGACGGTCAGTTTCGTCATCGTGGTTAAAATCTCCAGCACAACGTCATCTATGGCGTTGATGTTGCGCCAGGATTCGTTGGCGGGATTATCGTCGGCCTCGATAATATTAAGATGAATACCGTTACTCCAAAAATCCACGCCCCCCATCAGCACCAGCACTTTCGTCGGTTGCGCCACGGCCAGACGGTAAGCGTCGCGCAAACGACGGCATTGCTGGGTATCCATCGCGCCATTATGAAAATCGAAGTGTAGATAACCGACTTCATTCTCTTCTTCATACCAGATTTCCCTGAAGGTTTTTTCCATTCCTTTGTACAACAAATCGATAGCCGATTCAGGCGCATCGCTGACCAATTCACCCAAAACCCTAGTCGCCGGCAGCTTGTAGTCGTAAACACGATTTTGACCGAAAAAACGCTTATAGAGAGGCGCCTTTGTAATATTTTTCTTTTTAAGATGTGAAATCCACACCGCGCCGTCTATCGCCGCCCGGCAAATAGCGCCGTGCCGATGGGCAATAATTTCGCCGGGTGTCGAGCCTTGCAACTGGTTTTCCTCGTGTACGCCATAAACGTAATATTCCTCGCCGCAGATAGTGTCGACGACGCCAGGGGCGCTGTCGCCGGCATACACTTTTTTAAGAATGGTTTGTACATTATCTTTAATCCAGTCGATGGATCGCTCTTTTTGCTTCATCTGCGGACGCAAGCGGCCCCGAACATTGGGTTTGGCGTAATCGAGCGGTTC
Source organism: Methylomonas sp. (assembly GCA_050015235.1). Lineage (GTDB taxonomy): Bacteria > Pseudomonadota > Gammaproteobacteria > Methylococcales > Methylomonadaceae > Methylomonas. The sequence continues at coordinate 12,440 of JBEKBU010000013.1, forward strand.
CGGTCTGAATTCGCCTGCTTCGATATGCGCCACGGTCTGCATTACCGCTTTAATCGCAGCTTGCGTCACTTCACGCCGGTAAATGCTCGCCTTGCTGGCGGCTCGCATTTTAAAGGTCGGACTGTTCCAGATGTCTCCGGCGTCCATATCCTCCACCGCTTGCAACGCCGTGACGCCCCATTCCGGTTCTGCGTCCATGATCGCCCAATCAAGCGACGAAGGCCCCCTGTCGCCGCGTATGCCGGGATGAATAATAATACAGTGGCGCTTGCTGTAAACATCCTCGGGGATCTTCTCCTTGAGGAATGGACAAACGATTATGTTGGGTTGGAATAAATTGACCGCCTTTCTAACGTCCTCGGCGCTTAACGCCAAGGTCACAGAAATATCGTGGCCGAAATGATCAAGCTCTACATGAACTCGCTGACAAAGACCATTATAAGCAGATGAGATGAGTAAGATTCGCACGGGGAAATCTCCTAATTATTATTATTTTAGCGGCCTATCCGTTTAACGCATTTTGTATTTTAGTTTCTACTCATGATGTTATCACTACAGCGCTACTAAAACAAAGCCACCAACGCGGAAAATCCTGGCGTGCGCCACATTGAGCACGCTAGAACCGGCGAAGCAGTTGGGCGACGTGTCGTAAGCCGTAAAGTGTTAGGCTACAGCCGCGACAGTTTTTACCGGTTCCCAAGGAACTGTATGAGACCGGCGGCAAAGTAATAATACCTGTGTTTAGTGTAGAAGCATGGTGACTAAACTTAGAGAAAATCTCCACTAATTGTTTAAATGTATGGCACAACCTAAGTGCAAGGTCGTTTGAAACAGCAGAAATCAGCTTTTTGGCTTCACCTCAAAACGTAAAAAATCAGATAACCGCCTAGACTCTGTAATTTCATCGTGAGGCAATAATAGATATTTCCAGGCTTTATTACCTACCTCAGCACCATAATCACTTGCATGCTTACACCACCGCACAGCTGCGTCTGCCTTAGCTTGAACCTCTTCAGTATTGACATCGTTTCGAGCTTTAGTTTCAACCATAAGCACTTCCATCTCAGTTTCAGCAACAAAGTCGGGAACATATTCAGGCTGCTCTGCACCAAGTTTGTAATAGATTTGAAACTGTCCCTTAGCAGGCTTAAACCACTTTAATGAATCTCGATCCAGAATTATGGCAAAGCGACGCTCAGTGTCGGAATCAAATTTTTGTAGCGGATAAAGACAGCGAGCAAAACCACCAAACAGCATCTGTTTTATCCGGCTGAGTTCAGTCACCGTTTCACGGTAATGATGGGCTGTTTGACCTGACGTAGCAGTGTAATTACAGGGTTTCAATTCGGTAAATCCGCGGCTAACCTGAACTTGATATGCAGTTGCTTTTTCCCAGAAGTTGGCCAGCATCTGCGCCCTAATTTCCCTGGCAATTAAACGACGGTCTCTATCCAATACACTCCGGGCCTCATCTTCGGAGAGGTAGCTTTGTAAGTGTTGAACCATTTGGTTGGCCAAATCGTACAAAAGCTCAGCGTGCGTGAAGTAATCAATATCGTCTAAATCGACCAGAGCATGGACAATATAATCTTCTAGCCTTGTTTCTATTAAGCCCACTTCTGCTGCCAAGGTAAACTGCTCATTGGTACGCAGCATCTGGCCAACAATTTCACGTTCACCAGGCTGTAAGTGCAGTTGGCCGGTATCGAGCTTAAAGGTGTGGAAACCGGTTGTTACTTCTCCAGTTGGAGACACCGAAATACGTGGAATATCAATAATTTGCTGGACGATAATCTCCGTCGTTTTTGACACTATAACAGCAAGATCGAAGCCTTCAACAGGAAACAAACAGTCCTGCAAAGGTTTTAACCGCTCAGCAACCTCAGCCAGAATCTCCTTTTGAACTTCCGGCTTAAGCAGAGCATGGCTGGTTGGCACTAGGTGGCGATTAACTTCGTACTTGGCGATCACTTCCATCACAACGCGTGCTGCTTGACGTTCAGAATCTGTTGTAAATGCTGGTACCAAAGGATTTGATATTTCATCGCCCTTAACTGTTATGTCGTCCGTTCCAGGCCGAGCAACGGAGACTATCGGATTGTTTGACAACCCCAACAGCGTCATCGTCCCAGAGACTACTTGAACGCTAACCTTTCTATCGTCGACATTCGGCGCCTCAAGTATCACTCGCTGCAAACGAATCGGCGAATCGCCTCGATTGGCTTCGTCGATAATTTCCTGAAATTTGTCATGTGCAACGATGTTCAATCTATCGACAACAGCAACACCAGTCCGCTTACCATAGGGCAATCTTAGGCCGCGTCCGATGGACTGCTCAATCAACGTGCGGGCATTCGCAGCACGCAGCGGCACGATGGTATAAAGATTGGTTACATCCCAACCTTCTTTCAGCATATTGACGTGAATAACAATCTCGGTCGGTTCATCTACGCTTTCGACTGCTAAAAGCCGCGTAATCATAGCTTCTTCTTCAGCGCCGGTCCGGCTGGAGTCAACCTGAATAACTTTGCCGCGATAACGCCCTTCGTAAAACGCATCGGACTCGATCAGTGAAAGCAATTGTGCGGCATGGGTCGTGTCTCGGGCAATCACCAACATGAACGGTTTCACGACATTGACACTGTTTTCGCGGGCATAGGTCAACAATTCAACCTTGGTGGTTTCGTGCAGCCGCACCCCATCTTCCAGCTTGATTTTCTCGATTTCTTCAGCCGTATGGGCCTTGGCGTCGAAATTACGTTGAGTGACTACCGCCGGTTCCTTGACGAAACCATCCTCCATGGCTCGCGCCAGAGGATAATCCATTATCACATTCTTGAACGGCGCCGGTCCGCGCGTCGACTCTACAAATGGTGTTGCCGTCAATTCCAGACCGAACAGCGGTTGTAACTCGTTAATGGCTCTCACCCCCGCGCTGGCCCGATAACGATGCGATTCATCCATCAACAGCACAAGGTCAGACAAATTTGCCAAGTGATTAAAGTAACTATCGCCCAAAACCTCACGCATGCGTTTGATACGCGGCTCCTTACCTCCACGCATTTCCGAAGAAATTTTGGAAATATTGAATATATTGATGCGGATATCTTGGAAAAATCCCATTGGTTGATCGTTTATCGCCGCACCGGATTGATCGTAGTTGTCTCCGGTAATGATCAGCGGCGCTTGTTGGGCAAACTCAGCGATACCTTTGAACACATATTTGGGAGTATTACGGGTAAAGTCAGCAATCAGCTTGTTGTAAATTGTTAAATTCGGAGCCAGCACGAAAAAGTTATTAATACCATGTGCTAGATGCAGATAGGCAATAAAAGCCCCCATTAAGCGGGTTTTGCCTACGCCTGTTGCAAGAGCAAAACACAGAGAAGGAAACTCACGTTCGAAATCTTCGAGAGACGCAAACTCTTTTCCTAAACTTTTCAAACTGGAGAGTACCGCCATTACATCACGTTCATGGCTAAGCATTTCAGGGGCGGCATTCAGTGCCCGACCTAAACGAAGTAATGATTCTGCCTGCGGTGATCTAAGTGACAAGCGCCCCGTGATGTGATTCAAAATACGGCTATTCATGGATTGCCACACGTTTCAATTTAAAATTATTGTCTTCACCAAGGCAAATCCACTTAAACCACTCCACCATAGTAATTTTCCTGATTTGCAGGCAAACTTGCGCTTTTACCATAGAGAATTTTTTCGTGGCGCCGAAGTCGCTAGAAAGCGGATTATGATTAAGAAAATCGAACTTCCACCAGCGGTATCCAAGATAAGTATATTTGCTCATTGTTCTATGTCCTCGAACAAACTAGCTTGGCCGGGTGTTGTTTTTGGCGTTTTAGTTTTTTTGGTATTACTGTTTTTTTCCACAGGAACTGAGGTCGGTTCAGCCATCGGTAAATTCGCCACATTCAAGCTGTAATCGTCGTGTCCCCACTCGCAGCGTGCCAATACCATTTTCGGGATTTTCTTTAGCGTCAGATTGGGCCAATGTTCAACTGCTTGTACTGCGGTAATTCCACGGAAGGCAGAACAGCAAACTAACAAGCTTTGTTCGGTTCCGACTTCATCGGATAGCGCCTGCAATTGGTCGACGGCTAAATTCTGAGTGGTCACGTACAGAAAATCGCGCTCGCTGGAATGGCCGTGCTGCCACCAATGGGTTTCGGAAGGTGCATAACTAAAGCCTTCCAACTTGCACAGAGCCTCGGCCAACATAGCCGCATTGTAATCAGGATTAACAACTGGATTGCCCCAGCGGTCGTTCACAATCAAGGTCGGCGCCAGCTTGAAATAGCGGAAACCGCCGCCGCCTCGCCAGTTGATGGCTTGACTGATGCCGCCTAGATCTTCACCGTCGATGACTTTCTTCAGGCGCGGAATGATGTGTGTATGGCAATGTTCACCTAGTTCGATCATGATCCAGCGTCGGCCCATCTTATGAGCAACTGCACCTGTAGTACCAGAACCAGCAAACGAATCGAGAACCAGATCAGAGGGGTCAGTAGCTAGTTCTAAAACTCGTCTGATTAATCGTTCAGGCTTGGGTGTTTGAAATACATCTTCAGCATCTGGAACAACAGCCATAACTTCTTTTTTTGCCTCCTGCGTATGTCCAACCTCGTCATGCAACCAGATAGATTGTGGAACAATTCCATCCATTACCTCGGATAAAAACCGTTTGATTCGTGGAACATTATCACCGTTTTTCCCCCACCAAATTCGACCATCTAAATCTAACTCTCGAAATTTTTCAAAAGATACCCGCCAGTACATTCCTTTAGGTGGGCCAAAAATCTCACGCCCTGAGGGAGTAGTGATTGGGTAGATACCAGCAGAATAGGAATTTCGAGCGGACATATCCCCTGATGTCCAAGGGCCCCGAGGATCGTTATCTGGGTTCTTATAATTCTGATTGTGTTTTTCGTCGCGTGGAAGTAATTTCCGCTTCCATCGAGATTTATCCTTGGCGTAAAGTAAAACATGGTCGTGTGAATCAGATATATATTGAGCAGTGCTGTTTGGAGCAAAACGCTTTTGCCAAAGAACATTTGCAACAAAATGTGCACGACCAAACACCTCATCACAAAGCACCTTTAGATAATGACATTCGTTGTCATCAATCGTAATCCACAAAGATCCATCATCTGCTAACAACCTACGGATAATCTCCAATCGGTCACGCATCAACCCTAGCCAGATCGAATGTTCCAGTCCGTCGTCGTAATGGGTAAAGGCGCTGCCGGTGTTGTATGGCGGGTCGATAAACACGCATTTCACCTGACCACTGAATTCCTGTTCCAACGCTTTCAGCGCCAGCAAGTTGTCGCCAAAAATCAGTTGGTTGTCGAAGATGTCATTGTCCGTAAATCGATGTTTGGAGTGATAGGATTTTTCCGGGTCTTCCAGCAGGATACGTGGCTCAAGACGCGGGCGCTTTTCCTTACCAATCCAGGTTAGTTCGAGTTTTTGTTTTTTTGACATCGTCACTTCCAAGCTATATCAAGCAGTTTAAATAACCTGAATGTAAGTCAAGCTGACTTTCATTCCGTACATTTGCAACTGATTGAAACTATTTCGCAGATTAATTTTGCTGAAAAGAGGAAGTTCGGGTGAGGCGGTTGCACTATTGCTTGCTATCGCATAAACCACTTCAAACTCATCGTTTTTGGGTTTCTGATTCACATTCTTTAATTTGTGCGATGACGGCAATTTTTGATTAAGCTTTTTACGGAAATCAGGATCCGACAAAAATAATCTAGCTGAAACTGTTCCTTGTGCAAAAAGATGGCTAAGTACGCTAGAACCGCCATATCGTTTAACATGAATAATGTGCTGCTCAGTGGTATAAAGATCACAAAATTCGATTTGGCTCTTTCCTCCACCATAAAAGATATTTTGTTTGTCCATCAAAGCAAAATATCCTGAATCGGCGTCATGAACGGCTTTGTTATAAGCGCCTTCATCCTTATGTGAGTAGACAGGTAATTTCACTTTGGATATAGGTATTTGCTTAATAGCTTCGTTTAGAGCTGTCAGAAAATCGACATTTACCTTATACCATTTTCCATTGTTAAGAGCATAATCAGCTTCATCATATGAAAGTTCACAATAAATACAGCGATAGACTGACCATGAGTTGATCGGTTGCCCTGAAGTTTCGCTAATTGAATGAACACTCTGCTTCCGAAATGTCTCAACAGTAGCTAGAGTTTCCGTACCGAGAAATTCCAAGTATCTATTCCAATCTATATCGTCAAGTAAATCTCCTTGTTTTGGTTTCTGGTACTTGAACCCCGAAATGTCAGACCATTCGATGATGTCTGGAATCGATAGCCAAGTTCTATCAAAATTATTTTTTTGGATTTTTTCTGTTAAGGTAGTATCTAGCTTTTCGATAAGAGATGTTGTACGAACCTCACTTAAGTGGTCTACCCAAGCAAAATTTTCTTTATAAGTTTCTGCCTCATATTGGGCTGATAGCTTATTCAATAATCCTGGAATGTCTTTTGCTACTATAGGTACGCTAATTTTTAAGGCATCTTTGCCTGTTAATTGTTTGCCTAAGCCCACGTCTTTTGGTTTACCTGTCGCCGCATAAACAAGGTCTTGCTCAGTATCAAGGCCAAAATCTGCGATAGCTGTGGCAACACTTGCTTGGCTACGTTTGTTTAAAGGCACTGCATCCAAACTTTGAATATCAATACTACGTAGCTTTTCAGGATCAACAGAGTTAAGTACTGTACGCAAACCAAAATTTTCTTCGTAGCAATCGGCCAGTAGTAAGGACTTTCCATAACCGAAAGTCATTGCAAAATAACGCTTTCCCGCACTAACTATCAGTACTGCTGATGTTCCTGAATTAAACAAGGTATTAAGAACACTACCCAGCATAGGCTCAAACAGTTTTACCCAGCTTGGCCTATAACTAGGGTTCTGTTTGAAATATAGCGTTCCGTTACTAGTACCAAGAGTGATATCAATTGATTCAAGTTCTTCTGGATTTTTAATCGCGCTAACACAATCGTTAAAATTAGTTTTTAACATCAGAATGGTCAGACTATGGGTTTTCTTTTTATTTTTCAAATCAAATCTCCCTTATGCTTATTGGCGCCGTCTAAATGCTTGAGCGTTTTCAGCCCCATTAATGAGCGCATTTGCGTGATGGCAATAAGGTTTAACTGCTCCAATCGTTCTGGTGCAGTCAAGCCTTGATGAATCAACAGTGCGTTAATGCTTTCCATATTTGATAACACCACCAACTGTTCCAGTGTTGCGGCATCGCGCATATTTCCGCTCTGATCGGGATTGGCTAACCGCCATTGGGCGGCGGTAATGCCGAATAACGCAACATTGAGCAAATCGGCTTCGGTGGCATACACGACCGCAATTTGAGCATTGGTCAGGCGTTGCGGGATAAGACGCTCTTTGATGGCGTCTGTGTGAATTTTATAATTGACTTTGGCAAGCGTACGTTGGAAGCTCCATTCAAGCGCCTTTAAATTGGCTTCTTCATCTTTAAGGCGTTGAAATTCCTTGATCAGATATAGTTTGAACTCCGGGCTTAACCAAGAGCCAAATTCGAATGCAATGTCCCGGTGAGCATACGTACCACCATAGCGTCCTGCTTTGGCATACAAACCTATAGCTGCTGTGGTATCAATCCATTTCTTAGCGGATAAAAAGAAACTATTTCTTCCCGCCTCGTTTTTAATTCCCTCGAATTCGGGGGAATTAAAATCAGCGTTATTCAGTTGCTCCCAAATACCTAGGAACAACACCGTGTCCTTATTTTTGAGCCATTGCTCAATCAGAGCGCTACCTCCATCAAAATTTTTAACCATATCGGTAAGCGAAATATAATCTTGCTCATGGCGAGTCGTAATAGTGACCTCCGTATCCTGAACCACGATGCTTTTATTTTTCATTTTAACTCCCACTCTATGGTAAAAAGTATCTGCTCCTGAACTTGCTGTTGCAATTGGTTTTCTAACTGTTCGATCAATTCGTTACGCTGCGCCTCAACCTCGTCTTGACGATCAAATAGTTCGCGACGTAATTTATTGCGTTTACCTTCCAGTTCGCGCTGACGCTTCTGCCAGTGCAGTTTTTCATCCAGTGTCGGCGATGTCGCGGCGGTACGGCGGACCTCCTTGATCTCGCGGTCGATTTCCTTTATTTCTTGCTCTAGACCCAGCTTTAAATCGTCAGCCCAGGCATCCAGTTTTTCGACTTCCTGTTCAAAATAACCAAGGTTTCGCTGGTTAATTTCGCGCAAGCGCAGTTGCTTGCGAGACTCAAGGTCTGTAAACAATGGCAATTGGACATTCTCCGCCGCCACTAAGGTTGCGGGAGCAACAATTGCCGGAAAACGTAGCAGTTTTTCGGGATCGTCTTCCTCCAGAGTCTCACCATTAACTGTGCTGGCGGCTACGATCAAGTGTTGTTCTTGATAGCCTAGCGTTTCCACGCTGATCAACTTCACAGAAAGCCAACCTGTCTGTCCACGAAAGCCCTTAAGTGTACTGATATGTTTGCCGTAGCCTTCGTAATCGAATACCAAACGTGCTCCGGACATTTGCCGAGATTTGGCTTGCTCAGTAACCCATTCAGCCAGCGGGTGACCGAGACGGTATAGGTGAGAGTCTCCGCTACGTCGTGGGAGCTCATAACGGCCAAGTAGGACATCTTGAAGATCGATTTCCGGTAGCTTCTTCAGTATAAACCCACCCTCATCGAAACTTGCACATTCGCCAAGCTCGGCTCTGGTCAGTTCCATCAACATGCTTTCGAAACGCCCTCGGGCGGCCAGACTATCTTCTGCTCGCACACGTAATTTTTCTTGAACTTCTTCGTCGAAGTTGTCCAATAATAACTGGCGAGTCTTAACCATAGCCTCATTGATCTCGCCGGACAGATCAACTTGTAACTGTTCAAAACTAGTTTTAATGGTTTCTGGATCGCGGCAATTTTGATAAATGTCGGCAATGCGACGTTCGAAATCTACTCCTGAACCAATAGTGCCTAGCACTTCGTCACTGGCTCCAAAAACCCCTTCGAAGAGTTGAAACTTTTGGGCTAGTAACTCGTAGACCCGCGCATCGGCTTCGTTACCGCGATCAACAAAATTGACCACGACGACATCAAACTTTTGTCCATAACGATGGCAGCGGCCGATACGCTGCTCGATGCGTTGCGGATTCCAGGGAAGATCGTAATTGATGACCAAGGAACAAAATTGCAGGTTGATACCTTCGGCGCCCGCCTCGGTTGCGATCATGACGGTACCGTTTTCCCTAAAGTGTTCGACTAAGGCTGCGCGAGTGTCCGCTGTTTTTGAGCCGCTGATGTGGTCGGTGCCTTGATGACGCTTTAGCCAGTCCTTATAAACCGCTTGTGCTCGGGTATCGCTGTTGGCGCCGTTAAACAACACGATGCCTTCACCATAGGTCGTTTCAGCAAGCAGGTTTAGTAAATATTCTTGTGTCCGTTTGGATTCGGTAAAAATGATGGCTTTTTTTGGTGCTTTGAGGCGTTCCAATTCTTCAAAAGCGCGATCTAGCGCTGTCAGCAGTGCTTGGCCTTTGGCATTTTCCCGAATATTGCTGGCGAGTTCTTTAAAAAACTTTAGTTCTTTAATTTCTTGAGCGATTGCAGCTCGATTTTCGTTACCCAATTCCGGTTCATCATCACTTTGCTCATTCCATTCATCGGCGATTTCATCTAATGATTCGTAGTCTTCGTCCAATGCTTCGGTGAGACTAGGTGCTTCTGAAGATTCATCAAGTAGTTTTTGCAAGCGATTGGACATGGTTTCCAAAGCACCCGCAATTGCATGACTGGAGGACGCCAGCAACTTCCACAATACCAGGGAAATCAGTTGGCGTTGTCCTTCCGGCAGAGCTTTGAGATTTGGTCGACGCAGATAGTCAGCGACCAGATAGGATAGTTCTCTTTCTTCGTCAGAAGGCGTGAATTCTTGGACAATTGCTCGCCGAGCTGTATACGACACGTAAGTTTGAACTTGTCTACGCAAAGTGCGCTTGCAGACTGGAGCCAGTCTAGCTCTTAAACCATTGAATGCGTGCTCTTTGCTTTGGCTGCTGAACTGGGCACGAAAGCTATCCAGATCCCCGAAAACGCGATCGTCGATAATGCTCACTAGACCATAAAGTTCAAGTAGAGAATTTTGCAGCGGAGTTGCGGTAAGCAGCACTTTGGAATGAACGTCTGCTAGCGCCTCTTTTAAGGTCCGGGCAATGACGTTACTTGGTTTGTAAACATTGCGTAGGCGATGCGCTTCGTCGAGCACAACCAAGTCCCAAGCGATACCTTTGATTTCTTCAGCCTTGGACTTGGCAAATTGATATGAACAAATAATCGGTCCAGAGGGAGCAAGGAATGGGTTTTGACTTTCTTGTTTGCGAATGTTGTTATAGTTTTTGGCTTCCAGAATCAAACTTTGCAAGCCGAATTTGTCCTGTAACTCCTGATGCCATTGTTTGCGCAGGTTGGCTGGAACGATTATCAGAATGCGGCGGCGACGTTCAGCCCAACGCTGAGATATGACAAGGCCGGCTTCTATGGTTTTTCCTAATCCGACTTCATCCGCAAGAATAACGCCACGGGAAAGAGGATTTTTACAAGCAAATAATGCGGCCTCAACTTGATGCGGATTGAGATCGACCTGCGAATCGACCAGAGTAGAAGCAAGCGACTCTACTGTATCGCCAGCCGCACGCCGGGTTAGTAACCATGCATAGTATTGGCATTGATAGGGAGTAAGTAGATTTTGTTCCATCAATTATAATCCGATGACAATTTGATGAGCAATTACCATACAATTTGAATATAAAAGGACAAAGGATTTGAGAACACTACATTACCTGCTGATTCTTAGTTATTGTTATTTACAAAAATGCTAATTTGTTTCGATGGCTCTATTACATCACTAAGATTATATTTTTTATTGAGCTGTTTCTTCTTACCATCTTTGGATAGGATAATTACTTCTTTAGAAGAATGTAGTTGGCGTGTCGACTCCATAAGATGTGATTCAGCAGCTGTAGATTTTGTCACACAATTCTGAAATAATTCACACAGTGAAATAGGCTTTCCGAGTGCGAACAATGTCTGTCCAAAATACTCTCTAACACCATCAATACAAGCTTCTTTTGATCCCTCACCAGAAAATTCGAATGTTTGCTGACCAGTGAAGTCGCTATCATTATTGGCGTTATATCCGAGCGTAAAGATTCCAGGTTCAAGTTCATGTCCAAATTCGGTAGCATGCTCCCAATGTAGTTTCTTCATGACGGCATGAGCACGATAAGTATTCGATAAATGTATTAACCAATACCCCCAAGAATTTGAACCAAAGGGTTTCACGAAAAATAATGTCATATATTTCGCGCCACTTTCATGCTTGATACCATATGCAAGATGTCGCTGTATAATTTTACGCCATTCGCGTTTCTGTGTAGCCTTAAGAGTAGCTATGTCTTCCCATGGTATGTATGCATCCAGCCCAATATTTTTTATAGCCATTCTATTGGCTGCGAAGTCTGATAAATAACTGATTAAACTATCAACATTGAAAGTCATCACAATTTCAGCACCCTTAAGAGTGCCTAGTATATTTGATATTTGTGGAAGAGGAATATTCTTGTAGCTATACTGATCCAAAATGAAAAGTGCTCGCTCCCCCATTTTACGCTGTTTAATTTTTTCAAGAAGTTCCGGCAGATATTTCATGAAGTCGTTTGTAATAATATCAACTTTTTGATAATCATCTAGTTCAATGGCATTTTCTTCAAGCTTAGCCTTTAATATGTGCCCTAAGAATTTTGTAGTATCCGGCAAAATATCAATAAAAAAATATTTAACATTTATGTGCCTAAGATTTCGCCTTGTTAAATTAAGGTTACCCCTTGCTTCGCGCACTGCTCTCATCATCAAAACTGGTGAGCCATCAACAATCTCTTTATTTTCAGTCTGGTAACAACCACCACCACAAAAACCATCAATAATTGTTAGTCTCAGCTCAGGAATGTTTACGGGCGCCATGAGCGTCAAAATATATTGTTTGACGTACTCTTCGATAATGGTATGCTTAGTCTGGCTATGCTTGTCTATAAATGGAAGCGGCTTACCAATTTGCCATATATATTTGTCGATCATTATTTTGATTGATTTATTGTTGGCATTGCATCCCAAGTACGGCCATTCAACATTCGACCATTTTGTTTTTTAGCGCGTTTTTTGCCGTCAGCACCCCATCCTCCCCATTGCTTAAAAAAAAATGACACGCCAGCATTTTTACACTGCTCACGAATTGACTCCGCCCATTCTTGTTTCATTGGGCGGGCTTTGGGGCCAGATTCGCCGCCTACTATAACCCAATGTATATCAGTTAGATCTAGCATGCCAACATCCTCTAACAAGGGTTCTAAGGAAAGAAAGCGTATGTTAACATTTACTTGGCGGAGAAAGTCTATCCTGGGAACGCCGAATATACGATCTTCAACTGACACGCCTAGCCAAGCATTTGGTGGCGCAACCTTATGTTTAAAATACTCATCCATCCGGTCAGCGCGTTTAGTTAATATCTGGAAGGTATGTTGCTTAGCCTGCTCAATCACTGAAAAAACTTGGTCAATATAGAAAAATGGTACTTCTTCGTGAAATAAATCCGACATTGAATTAACAAAATACGTAGTGTGAGTTTTACGCTTCAGCGGATGTATTAGACGTTGCGGCAACAACGTCAGTTTAAATCCATTTTCATAGCCAGAGGTACACATCGCTTGCAATCGTGTAGCCATTGATTCAGCGTAGCAATGTTTGCAGCCAGGAGATACTTTAGTACATCCAATGGTTGGGTTCCACGTTCGTTCTGTCCACTCAATGCTACTGATTGTGGTCATCTAATATTCCCGATTTATCGTTTTTTAAAATGTAATGGTCGCTAGAGTCAGGTCAAAAAGAATAAAAGAGTTACAGCTTCGTCTAGTATTTTGTTGGTTGCGTAGCATTAAAACAATTAAGCTGTCTATTTTGTTGAGAAAAATAATCGGTCTTGTATTTAATACGATTTTCACGGTTTTATAGCTGATTTACAGTTTGGATATCTTCCAACACACACTCTTCCGCCAAAATATAACCTTGATTGAAATGCTCGATCAAGCGGCTATTAAAGCTTTCAAAGTCCAAGCCCGCCAAGTGGGCGGCGCTAGTGAAACTGATTTTCCGGGCGTGATAAAGGCTGGCCGCCAGAAAGAATTCCGCCGCCGAACTACCCAACGGTTGCAATATGTCATCAAATTCCGGTTGCAATTGGATGTTCATAGTGTTTTCCTAGTTTGAATTTCATTTTGCACGGATATCATTTTAGCTGAGTTAATAAATAAGCTCAGCAATACTTGCAACCTTTGATGTTTATGATCAAAGCTCTACTCAATTTACCGGCCATAATCCACCATGGGATCAGCCCCTATCGTCCCCCTCAACGCCTCCAAATAATCTTCACCCGGCGCCGCTTGCAACCGGCTTAAAGCCCGTTGGCGCCTTTCGTCTATCCCCAATTTAACCAACAACTCCGGATTATCGGCGTTTTGGCGCTGAAAGTTTTCCAGATAAGCTACATGCCGTTCCCACAGGGCGATATCGCGCTGCTGCTTGCATTGCAGGCGCGCCCGGTACCAGTCAGAGGCCAGCAGATAGTCTAGCGTGAACAAAGCGCGGATGTCCGGGTGGCTGGCGTCTTTGCCCTGATAGTGGCCGTGGGCCATGATGTGCAATAACGCGTACAATGGCGGGCAGGCTTGCGTGATGCTGCCGTCGGCGAAATATTGCAAGGCGACGCGTTGCTGGGTTTCGACGATATGGTTGACGCCGTCGGCGAAATCGTCCAGATCCTGGCGTTCGGGCTGCAAGATTTCGTCGGTAAACACCGCGTGCGGGTTGTCGAAGATTTTGCCCATCAGGCCGCGCACAAAATGGCTGGTTATCCGGTAGCCGAGCCGGCTGGCCAGGACTTTGCCGCCTTTGTGCTCAAAATCGGCCAGCGGCTCCAGGTAGCCGTGCTGTATTAAATAGTCCGGCTGGCGTTCCTGATAGGAAAGCCGCGCCCAGATTTCCGGGATCAGCAAACTGATATCGTGATCGACGCGGATATGCGGGCCGATATAGCCGGCAGAGCTGGAGAAGCCGGCATAGCCGGTCAAAATGTAGGAAACCAGCGCGTTATTCAGGTCTATCGTCGAATACAAGGCGTTGAACGGGCCCTTGGTCAGCGCGCCTTCGCTGCCGGCGCCGGTGGTGGACGGCGATTTGCCGGTCAGGGAGCTGATGAAGTCCATGAATAGTTCCGGCAACTCCTGGTAATGGATGGGGTTATACACGGCCAGGGAGCGTATGCCGGCTTCGGACGGATTGTTGCGGCGGCCTATTAATACCGCGTTGACCGGGTGGCAGACCGGCTGCCGCAAATCCAGCTTCCGGTGCAGGCGCACGCCCATTTCGGCGGCGTATTTACGTAAAGGTTTGACGATATCGGCGCGCGTTTCCAGATAGCGCGGATTTTTCGACGGTTTGCCGTCCACCAGGCGCGGATGCGCGGAACTGGCCACATAACCGGCGCCGGCCTGATAAACGGAACTGAGCAGCGCATGCATGGGCGGCGTAAAACTGGAGAAAGTCAGCACGTCCTCGACGATAGCCGCCAGTTTTTCCCCGGCAAGCGGCTCGAAATTCGCCATGAAATTGCCGGGCCCGGCCATATGCGCTTCGGTTTGCTTATCGTAGCCGGGAATGATGGCGTCGTCGGGGCGCTGGAACAAACGGTATTCGCAATTGCTGACCAGCTTGACGCTGCGCGTATGGCGGCCATTCGCCAGCAGGGCCTGGATGGGCGCAACCGGCGTCACCACCGAAGCGGAAATGTCGTCTTCCATTTGAATTTTTTCGGCGGCGATAAAATCCTGCCGTACTTTAAAAGTCCGCCAGCCGCCTTCCTGATCGAAGCCTATTCTTAAATAAGTGCCGACGATTTTCCGATGATGGAGTTTCAATTCGTGGCCAAACGCGCCGTCGACGATATCCACCGATAAATGGTCGCGCCAATCGTCGCCCCACTCCGGCCGGTAAAAACGCTTGATGACGAACACCAGGGCCAAGATATTGGCCGGTATGGATTTTAACCATTGGTTGTAAGCTTCGGTATGCATGACGGATGGCGTCAGCAGTTTTATCACGGAGCCGAGGCTGCGCTCCGTGCTCAATATTTTGCGGCTGGGGGTATGGTCTTCATGCTCGAAGCCGGGCAAAAAACGGTTGCAAAAATCGTGGTCGAAAACCGCCTGCGCCTTGTCCAGATCGTGTTGCAGGTTATCCACGTATAAAGGGCCGTAAATGACCGCGTCTTCTATGGATTTGGATATTTCCGATTTGCCGCCGCCGGAGACCGTGGCGGGCTTGTGGCAGAAAACGCCTTCCGCCGCCGCGCCCACCAGGCGCCAGGACGGCGCGCCGGGGTGTTTGCACATTTCGATTTTGTAGCCGTTCGGCTGTATATAAATTTTACCGGGCTGCAAGCGGATAACCTGGGTTTGCCCTTTATGCAGCCAGCTGATGGTCTGGGCGTTCAGATTCATCCTTAAATCCTGCGGCACGTAAATGATCTCGCGGAAGCGTTTATCGATCGCATAACCGGCCGGCTGCGCATCCATGATTTCGCCGTAACGGCTCAGCATATCCTTGAAATTGTAACCCGGTTCGCGGGTTAAACTGCCGACGCCGAATTCGTCGCCGTGGCTATAGCGTTGGAAAGCCAGCGCCCCGCCGGCATGCTCCTCCTCGGCGGCGCCGTATAGATTAGCGGCGAAGCTGATTTGGGTTTTCACCTCTTTTTTACAATAGCCGTAATAGTTATCCGCCAGCAGCGTGACGATCACCCCGGAACCGTCGCGCGCCGTCAGTTTAAACGCCTGGCCGTCGTTATAGAGTTCAGCGGCGTTTTTCCAGCACATGCCGTCGGCGCGCTGCCGCTCGTCGGCTAGCTCCCAGTGCGGCAAACCGGCGGCCTGTTTGGTTATTTTGCTCAGATGCGGGGCCAGAATCACGCAGCCGGTGTGTCCCGACCAATGTTCGATGTCCAGCGCCGCGTCGTTCTCCGGTAGAGCCGGATTGCCGCCGTTGCCGAATATGCTTTCCACGAAATCCAGATTGCTGACCAGATTTCCGGGCGCGAAAAACCGGACTTCCATGGTTTTTTCCGCATCGATACCCGGAATTTCAGGGCGGATTACCGGCCGCAACAGCAAAGAGGCGAACATGGAGGCCGGTTGCGGCTGATGGACGGTAAAAGGCAACGCCAGCAACGTGGCCGGCGGGTTGAGCGCCTGCGCCAGCAGGTAGGCGAACGTTTGTTTCGGGACCTGTTTCTTATCGCCCGGAACCGGCAAACCGCCGGCCGCGATATGAAACGAGCCTTGCGTGGTGCGCCTGTCGCTGGCGGGATTATGCAACACGCCCTGCCGCACCCGGTAA
The DNA here is from genome assembly GCA_050015235.1 of Methylomonas sp. Taxonomy (GTDB): domain Bacteria; phylum Pseudomonadota; class Gammaproteobacteria; order Methylococcales; family Methylomonadaceae; genus Methylomonas. Next base: position 29,003 of record JBEKBU010000013.1, read on the forward strand.
CTGCGGACGATTTCGGAAACGAACGCGTCTTCGCCTATCGGTAACGACAGCTCCCTGGCCACGCCGTGGCGGTCCAGCTCAAAGGTGTTGGCGGGTAAATGCGGCGTCTCGGCCGGCTCAAGATCGGCCAGATAGGCGTTCAGGAAATTCTGGATGCGGCGGTCGGGCGGACATAAGCCGGTATTCGCCAATAAGCGGCGTTTTTCCTGATAACTGTTGATCAGATCCTCGGCGATATCCATAAACTCCGCCGCTTGCGGGGCGACGCACGGCGGCTGGCCGCACGAGGCCAGTTTAAGGCTGATATAAAGATGCAGTTTTTGCCGGCTGATCAACGGATCTTCCTGGGCGTTATCAAACCCCAGCGCTTTCGACATGTCCACGACGGATTCCCCCTATAGCGGTTAGGCGCGAAGCATACCAAATATCCGGGCGGCGATATAATTTTTTGTCTATTCTCTCAACGCCGGTATTGGTGTACCATGTCAATATTTACATGACTATATGGTAGCGTCTGTACACCTGAGTGAATAGCCATGACAATTTATTACCTATAGCTTGTCCGTATGCGCATACTAAATATATATTTCAAAAACATCAATTCACTGGCGGGCGAAAGCCGGATTAATTTCGAGCAGGGGCCGATAGCCGACAGCGGCATTTACGCCATTACCGGCCCTAACGGCTCCGGCAAAACCAGCATACTCGACGTCATTACCCTGGGTTTATACGGCGAAACCTTCCGCTTTGTAAAACCGGCGGAGCATATCATCACCGAGCATACCGACGAGAGTCTGGCGCAGGTCGATTTTGCCTTCGACGGCCAAAAATACCGCTCCAGCTGGAGCGTCAAACGCAGCGACGCCGACCAGCCGGAAATGCGGCTGGTGCGATTGGACGAGCCGCCTACCTTGCTGGCCGACACCCCCAATCAGGCGCGTAATTATTTGGCCGAGCTGATCGGCATGGATTTTCACAAATTCTGCAAATCCATCATGCTGCCGCAAGGCGATTTCGCCGCGTTTTTAAACGCGCTGGACAGCGAGCGCATGGATATTCTGGAAAAAATCAGCGGCGCCGATTTTTTCGCTGATTACCAGCGGCAAATGACCGACAAACACAACGTCTGGCGGGAAAAAATCGACGGACTGGTTCAGGAGACGCAATTACTGCCGGTTCTGGACGACGAGACCCTGGCCGCCGCCGAATTGGATTTACAGGACTTTCAGGATTTGAGCGCGGAGCTGAAAGATGAGATCACCGAATTGGAGCGGCAACGGGCCGCTTATCGGAATGTCGAGCAGTTACTCGCGCAACAACAGCAACTCGCCGGCCGGGAGCAGCAATTAAACGACCGCATCGGGCAACATCAAACAGCCCTGCAAACGATAGAACGCGCTCCGCGAGCCTCCGTTTTTCAGGATGAGCTGAATTTGCTGAACGGCATGCAGGCGGAACTGGCCGAAGA
>JBEKBU010000014.1:0-30340 GCA_050015235.1 Methylomonas sp.
ATGAAAAATCTGCTTATATATGCAATGCTGTCGTTGGCGGGAAATGTAATTTACGCTCGACCCGGCTTCGCCGGCCAGCCGCCGGCTACCGCGGAAGCAAATACGCAAACAAAAGCACTGGTGGAAATGGCCAGACAAGGCAAAACCGAGTTGCTGCTCAATGTTTTAAGTTCGAAAACCGATGTGAATCAGGCCGACGAATCCGGTATTACGCCCTTACTTGCCGCGGCGCTAAATAGTCATGCGGACATTGCTCTAGCGCTGCTGAAACACGGTGCGGACGCCAACGCCAAAGACAAACAGGGCATGACTCCGCTGCTCAACGCTGCGCAAGCCGGAGACGCAGCCATGCTGCGCCTGCTATTACAGCATGGCGCCAAGCCGCAAGCCAGAAACAACAATGGCGCAAACGCCTTATTGTTTGCAGCCAACCGTGGCCATGTGCAATTATTGCATACGCTGCTTGACCTTGGCCTAGACATAGAGTCGGCGGACGACGATGGCGGCACTGCTTTATTAGTCAGCTTACAGAGCAAACAGTCGGAAGCGGCGCGATTTTTAATTGCGCACGGCGCAGATGTCAACGCTAAAGACGAATTCGGCAAAACCGCTTTATCTTTAGCCGCTAAAGAAGGCGACGCGGGAATCGTCACACTCCTCGTCAATAAAGGCGCCAATGTTTCTGCCCGCGATGCCGACGATAATACGCCGTTAATTTACGCCATTTGGCAAAAAAATATTGAACTGGTGCGGCTCTACCTGAAACATGGCGCCGATATCGAAAGCAAATTCATGCTGGGCTCAACGCCATTAATGGTGGCCTCGGGTTTAGGTAATCAGGACATGGTGGATTTGCTATTGACCAAAAAAGCTAAACTGGAAAGTCGCGACGGCGCCGGTTCAACAGCGCTAATTTATGCGGCGCGCACCAACAAAGGAGACACCGTTAAATTTTTGCTGAAAAAAGGCGCAAACATAAACGCCCGCGACGATGCAGGCCGAACGGCGTTGACCATCGCTGCAACCGTAGGCGGCATCGATGCGATAAGAGCGCTGCTCACCGCTAATGCGGATATTGAAGGCAAAGATGCTTTAGGCCGTTCTGCGCTGTATTGGGCGGTTGAGAAAGCTCATGGTGAAGCAGCGCAATTATTATTGAATAATAAAGCCGCCGCCGACAGCGCGGACAGAAATGAGCAAACGCCGTTAATGCGCGCCGCCGCCCTGGGCGCCGAGCAAACCGCTAAAGCATTGCTAGACAAGGGCGCAAATGTCAATGCCCACAGCAAAGGCCATGTGTCGCCGTTAATGTTTGCCGCCCTATCGGGCCAAGGCGAATTGGTAAAATTATTTCTCGAGCGTGGCGCTAAAGCGGACGACGCCGACGAACAAGGCCGTACGGCCATGATATACGCAGCAGGTCGCGGCTTTGCGCACATCACCCAACTTTTAGCCGAAACCGGCGCAAACCCAAGTCAGGCCGATAAATTTAATAAAACCGCCCTCGACTATGCGGTTGAGGCGGATAAAATGAATGTAGCGGAGTATTTGCAAAAGAAACTTGGCAAAGAGGAAAAATAAGGTGTGGTCTGCTAGGAGCACAAGTCATCGGGGCCCTGAGGGGTTTTGACTTGCGCCTAGATACAGTTGTGATTAACCTATCTCAAGACCTTTAAGAATTGAGTTTGCCGACGGCCTGCTATATCATCTGACCTCGCGTGGTGAAGGTCGAGAAGCGATTTATTTTACCGATCAAGATTTGACGGCGGCGCCTATACGTTTCGAAGCAATCCGTGGGCATTTTGGTTGTATATTCTGTAACTTGACTTACGCGAATTTACACAGCAACATAAAGGCGTTTTTTATTAGCAATTCCCAATTAAAGGGCGTTTCGGCGCACACGATCCGCAATTCCCCTGGGAAAAGAACCATAAAGCAGGGATATTGGCCGAGTTAAAAGCACGGCCGGGTTAGAGTCAATATCTGTTTATGGTTAATTTGCATCATAGGGCGATATTGATATTCCGTAGTTAACATTCTGGAACAAAGCATGATTGAACGCTTAGTCAAATATCACGCCATTATTTCCATAGTCGGGAATATTATTAAGGTTAATGTCGGCGACAACGCGGAAAAACGCGATATCTGCCCTCGTTTCGGTGATCTGGCCCGTATCGAGGATAGCAATGGCGTGGACTCCTTGGCGCAGGTCATCAAAATTGAGGGGAGCCATATTTCCTTGCAAGTGTATTCAGGTACACAGGGCATTTCCACGGCGGCTTCCGTGCGTTTTTTAGGTCACGCCATGTTGGCAATCTATTCGGACAATATTCTCGGCAGAATTTTTAACGCCACGGGCCAACCGCTGGATGGAGGGCCAACCCTGGAAACCGATCCAAAAGTGGCTATCGCCGGGCCTTCGGTCAACCCGATGCAGCGTAAGCTGGCGTCCAGATTGATTCGTACCAATGTTCCGATGATAGATGTGTTCAATTCCTTGGTGGAAAGTCAGAAAATACCGATTTTTTCGATCTCCGGCGAACCCTTTAACCCATTTCTAGCGCGCATAGGCATACAGGCGGATGCGGACATCGTCGTGTTTGCCGGGCTGGGGCTGATTTTTGACGATTTTCATTTTTTTCGGACGCAGTTTGAGCAAGCGGGCGTATTCGCCAGAACCGTCATGTTTTGCAATATGGCTTCCGATCCAATTGTTGAACGTTTGCTGGTGCCGGATATGGCGCTTGCGGTCGCGGAACATTTCGCGGTTGAAGAAGGCAAACGGGTGCTGGTGCTGATGACCGATATGACTGCTTTCTGCGATGCTCTGAAAGAAGTGGGGGTATCCATGGAGCATGTGCCGTCAAATCGCGGTTATACCGGCGATTTGTATTCGCAACTGGCCAGACGTTATGAAAAAGCCTGCGATTACAAAGGCGCCGGATCGGTGACCATTTTAACGGTAACCACCATGCCGGGCGATGACGTGACGCATCCTGTGCCGGATAACACCGGTTATATTACCGAGGGCCAATTTTATTTGCATAACGGCATGCTCGATCCATTCGGCTCTTTGTCCAGGCTTAAACAACATGTCATCGGCAAAGTTACCCGCGAAGACCACGCCCAGATCATGAATACGATGATCCGGTTTTATGCGGCGGCTAACGAGTCGGAACAAAAACAGGCGATGGCTTTCGAATTGTCGTCCTTGGATGAAAAGCTTCTCAAATTCGGCGGATTGTTTAGGAAACGTTTCATGGATATTAATGTTTCTATTGCGCTTGAAGACGCGCTGGATTTGTGTTGGCAAACCCTAGCCGAATGTTTTACCGAAGAACAATTATTGATGAAACAGGCTCTTATCGATACTTTTTTTAAGAAAATTCCCCATGACCAGCCAGTCGTATAGCAAAGCCGCCCTGCACAAGGAAGTTGCCCAGCTTAACCGGTATCAGCACTTTTTACCCTCGCTGGACCTAAAGCGGCAGCATCTTATCGTCCAACGCAACAAGCAAATCGCCGTGCTGGCGAACATCGAAGAGCAAATACGTCAATGCCGGGCTATCGTTACCGAAAATTTACCCATGATTTCCGATCAGCGTATCGTTTTAAACGACTTGGTAACGGTTTCGAATGTTAGTCTCGGCAAGGAAAATTGTGTAGGCGTAAACTTGCCGGTACTGAATACCGTCGACATTACCGTCAAACATTATTCCGTCTACGCCAAACCTCACTGGGTCGATCATGCGGTCATTCAGTTACGCCGTATGCTGGAGCTCAATGTCCGGTTGCGTATTGAACAGCGGCGCTTTGATCTGTTGAACGCCGCTGTTAAAAAAGTTACCCAACGGGTGAATTTTTTCGACAAAATTCTGATTCCAAAAGCGAAACGGACGATCAAAAAAATACGTATTTTTCTGTCGGACAAGGAAAGAGCAGGGATAGTCAGCGCTAAAATTACTAAACAAAAACGCTTGAACAAAGGTTTGCCGTGTCGATAGTCAAATTGAAAAAACTCACGTTCTGCGGTTTAAGCTGCGATGAAACGGAAGTGTTGGCGGGTCTGCAGGAACTTGGCGGCGCGCATCTAATCGCGGTCAATCGCGAATCCGAGTTACCACGGTTTATTCAATCTAAGCATCAAGAGCAGGCGTACAAGGCTTTAAAATTTTTAACCCATTGTCCAAATCGGCGCCATCAGCAGCATGACGACGAGAATTTCGATTTTGATGAAATCATAAATCGTGCGCTTGACGTCCAGTTTGAAATAAGGAAATTTGCTGACAGGCGGGATGCATTGATTAAAAGGATTAAGGAAGTTGAACCTTGGGGTAATTTCAGTCTCCCTGAAGGCGGACAGTTAACGGGATTGAGGTTATGGTTTTATATCGTACCCAACCAAATGATGAGAAAAATGCAGGCTGTTAATTTGGTTTGGCAGGTTGTCTGGAAGGATAACCTGCATAACTATGTTGTCGTTATAGACAATCATGAGCCAAGCGCATCAAGCATGCCTGTCGCCAGAACGCATACCGGCCAAGTTTCCCTGACGGCGTTAAAAAATGAGCTGGAGCATGTTGAACTGGCGCTGGAAGATCTGCGGGCGGAAAGATGGTCTTTAACCCGTTGGATAGGGCTGATTGCGGCAAATCTCGGCAAAGCCCTGGAACAGTCCGATTTAAAGGCCGCCCATGCCATGACTTTGAACAGTGAGGGCGTTTTGATCGTTCAGGCTTGGGTTGCCATAAGCGATCTCGCCCGTTTTGAACAATTCGCCCGGCGGTGCAAACTTGCTTTATTAAGCGCGGATCCCGCGGCCGGGGAAAGTCCGCCCACATTACTGAAAAACCCTATTCAATGGGCAGGGGGGCAGGATTTAGTCAGTTTTTATCAAACGCCCGGTTATTTCAGTTGGGACCCTTCGCTGGTGATATTTTTGTCATTTGCATTATTTTTTGCGATGATTATGTCTGATGCCGGCTACGCTGCGTTATTCGCTGTATACCTAAGCGTGAAATGGCCATCCATGGGAAAAACGGAAGCAGGCTTGCGTTTTCGAGGGTTGGCGTTAACCGTCATCCTCATATCGCTGATGTGGGGCATACTCTGTAACAGCTATTTCGGTTATGACTTTCCGGCGCAAAGCCTGCCGGGTAAGTTGAAAATAATCGATATGGATGACTTTGACGCCATGATGCGCCTCTCGATTTTTGTCGGCGTCGCACATATCGCGTTGGCGAACGCAGTTATGGCTTATCAACGGCGCGGCGGCACGAAAGCCTTGGCTTCCCTAGGATGGCTGGCGGTGGTTGTGTCTGGATTTGTGGTCTGGACAGCCACCGTTTCGCAAAATAGCGTGGCGCGGCAAACAGGTTTTGTGCTATTGATAACCGGGTGTTTGTGTGTGTTATTTTTCAGCAGTGAACGCGCCGTCGTCAAACCGGTGGATTGGCTATGGCGAATCTTGAATGGCTTAAAGACGCTGACCGAAATCACCAGTTTGTTCGGTAATGTCTTAAGTTATCTGCGGATTTTCGCCTTGGGTATGGCGAGTGTATCTTTGGCCCTGACTTTCAATCGGCTGGCCGATGAGGTTTATCATAGTCTACCCGGGGTGGGAGTGTTAGCGAGCCTGCTTATTCTCCTGGCCGGACATACGTTGAACCTGTTGTTATGCTTGCTAAGCGGCCTGGTACATGGATTACGGCTTAATTTTATTGAATTTTATAACTGGAGCATGTCTGATGAAGGTTACCCGTTTAAGGCGTTTGCCAAAAAAGGAGCAGGTTAATGAATGATTCCATTATATTTTTGGGTTGGATAGGCATCTATGCGCCGATGGCTTTAGGCGCGCTGGGTAGCACTATCGGCTGTGCGGTTGCCGGACAAGCCGCCATCGGCGCCATGCTCGAAACCGAGAGCGGTTATGGCCGTTATGTCGGAATTTCAGCGATGCCTTCCTCAATGGTTATATTCGGCATCGTGATCATGATGAGCCTGAATAGAACCATTACCGCCGATGTTTCTCCAGGCATATTTGTAATAGGCGTTCTATCGGGGCTGGTGCTACTGGCGACAGCAATTTATCAGGGGCAATGCTGCGCATGTGCGATACTAGCGTCGAAAACCAAACCTGAAATTTTCGGACTTTCCATCGTTCCAGCGGCTATCGTTGAAGGTTTCGCTGTTTTCGCCTTTATTTTTGCGCTAGTCGTTATCGGCGGTATACCAAAACTTTAAAAAATCACATGAAGAATAGTGAACAGGAACAAAAGACCTCGTCCGGCGTAGATGAATTGATCGCCAGGCTAAAGGCCCAGGGTATCGAGGCCGGACAGGAAAAGGCGGAAAGCATAGTACTTGACGCCATGAAAAGGTCCGAATGGATCATCAACGAGGCGACGCGTGAAGCGGAGGCGCTAATTGAAAAAGCCAAAGTGGAAACCGAAGCAATCAAAATCGCGGGTGAGGATGCTTTAAAATTGGCGGCCAGGGATGCTTTTCTTAAATTACGCGAGCTGGTGTCCGGTAGCTTTAAACGCGAATTAAAACGCGCGGTTAGCAAAAAAATGGTTGAGAAAAATTTTCTGGAAAATCTGATCCTTGCCCTGGCCGGTGAGGTCCGCGACAATGCCGGACTCGATCAGGCCAAGCATGTGGTCATTCAATTGCCTAAACATGCAGTCGGCGCCCACGATTTGCGCGGAAACTCGGAAGAACTGCAAGATGGCGCTTTGAGCCATTATGTGATCGAACTTGCGACCAATATGTTGCGTTCGGGTGTGGATCTTGAATCGTCTGGCGATCTGAAAAGCGGTTTGCTGCTTAAGCTAAAGGATGATGATGTCGTTATCGATTTTAGCGATGAAGCCGTCGCCGCGCTGCTGCTGGAGCATTTACAGCCGCGTTTTCACGCCTTGATGGAAGGCATAACCAAGTGATTGCCGGGCGTTTTAAATACGCCATGTTAATGGCCAGTTTGCCGGCCCATCCGTCACAGCTTTTTTCAACCCATTCAACGCCGGTTTCCGGTATTCAGCTTGATAAACGTTTGGCTTGGCTGGACGCCCGCGATGCTAAAGACTTGAGGTGTATTGAAGAATTGCTGCTTTGGTCGCAAATAAATAACGCCACCGATGAATTTATCATTAAAAAAAGCGCTGAGGTCGTTGCTTCGATTAACGATCCCTTTTTAAAAAGAATCATCATTTGGCGTCTTGAATTAAGAACGTTGCTGTCCGCTTTAAGAATGCGCCATGCCGGTATCGAGAAGCCGCAAAAGAATTCCTTTCCCGGTATAGGTCAATGGTTGAGCGACATTGAAAAAAACTGGGATAAAAACGATTTCGGGCTGGGCTATCGGGCGCCGTGGATTATTCAGCTTCATCAATTGCTGATACTAAATAAATCATATGAACTGGAAAAATTAGTGTTGAACCTTGTTTGGCAATATTACGCCAAGGAATGCAGTCAACATTATTGCGATTTTCCGGCTGTCGTAATTTATGTTTTAAGATGGGACATTATTAACCGCTGGACTCTCTATCATGCGGATGAGGCGGTTAAGCACTTCGATGAATTGGTTGAAGCCGGGCTGGATGGCCTTGACTTGGGTTTTTTGGATTAATCATGAGCTATCCAGGTAAATAATCGGAACAATGTAAACAGACCGGAAATAATGATGAAGCGTGAGAAAATACCGACGGCCAAAGTCGTTGCTGTTCAGGATGATATTGTTTCCATTGAATTAATTGAGGATAGCATTCAGCCTTTGATAAAAAATGAACTCATTTATATACTGCCTGGCCGTAGCCAAGCCAAACATGCCGAACGCTTGAAAGCCGAGATATTGAGAATTTACGGTAAAACCGCCGACGCCCAGGTTTTTGAAAGCACTGTCGGCATTGGTATTGGCGATCCGGTCGAACAGAGCGGGGAAATGTTATCGGTTGAACTGGGGCCCGGCTTATTAGGCCAGGTTTACGATGGCTTGCAGAATCCCTTGGACGAACTGGCTTCCGAACATGGTTATTTTTTGCCGCGCGGCGTTCAATTTCCGGCGCTGGACGTTAATTTTCCTTGGACTTTCACGCCTCTAGTTCGGGTAGGCAGCCTGCTGCGCGCCGGTTCGGTGCTGGGTACGGTTCAGGAGCGCGGTTTTACCCATAAAATCATGGCGCCGTTTGATATCGCCGGCATTTTTGAAGTCATCTGGATTCAGGCGGGCGCGTTAACCGTTAATGAACCCGTGGCGAAAATCAAACTGGATAACGATAAAGAGCGCACTGTGATGCTAAAGCAGCGTTGGCCGGTTCGTAAACCCTTATCCGGCCAATTACTAAAAGACCGTATCGCCAGCCGCCAATATCCGGTGACGCCTCTGATTACCCAGCTACGTCTGATCGATACTTTTTTTCCGGTGGCAAAAGGCGGGACAGGTTGTATACCAGGACCGTTCGGGGCCGGAAAGACCGTATTGCAGAATTTGATTTCCAAAAACTCCGATGTGGACATTGTTATTATTGTCGCCTGTGGCGAACGGGCCGGGGAAATTGTCGAAACAATCACGGAATTCCCGCAACTGAGTGATCCTAAAAGCGGCGGCTCCTTGATGGATAGAACCATCATTATCTGCAATACCTCGTCCATGCCTGTCGCCGCGAGAGAGGCGTCTATTTATACCGGCATAACGCTTGGCGAGTATTACCGGCAAATGGGCTTGAATGTTTTGTTGCTGGCCGATTCAACCTCGCGATGGGCGCAAGCTATGCGCGAAACATCCGGGCGGTTGGAAGAAATTCCCGGGGAAGAAGCTTTTCCCGCCTATCTTGATTCGGCGATTAAAAATATTTATGAACGCGCCGGCGTCATTTTAAATAGCGATGGTTCTACCGGAAGTTTAACCATGATAGGAACAGTATCGCCTGCTGGCGGCAATTTTGAGGAGCCGGTCACCCAGGCGACCCTAAGTACTGTAAAAACCTTTCTCGGCTTAAGCGCCGATCGCGCCTATAAACGTTTTTATCCGGCAGTCGACCCGTTAATATCCTGGTCACGCTATTTAAGCCAACTCAATGGCTGGTATGAAGAAAACCTGGGCCCGGGCTGGACAGCCGATGTACTGTCCATGCTGGAATTATTGAAACATGGCGACAGTATTTATCAGATGATACAGGTGGCGGGGGAGGAAGGGATTACACTTAAGGATTTTGTAAGCTATCAGGCGGCAAATTTTTTGGACATGGTATATTTGCAACAGGATGCCTACGATGAAGTCGATGTGGCTGTACCGATAATGCGGCAAAAAGAAAACTTCAAGAAGATAGTTGAACTGCTTAGCGCCGATTACCGGTTTGCCAATCAAGATGAAGCACGGGACTATTTTACCCATTTAACCGGGTTATTCAAGAATCTGAATTATGCACCGACCGGAACGGCGGAGTACTCAAGGCTTATGGCGAATATCAACCAGGTTTATGAAGAAAGTCTTAAGCGATGATTGTATTTCGCTGTCCGCACGCATTCGGCCGCCGGTTTCGATTTTTTGCAATTTTTTACACGGTATTATTAAGGTATTTATGTCTGAATCTTTGAATGAGCTTGGGGTTACTGTAATGCATTTAGAAAGGCTTACAATTCATATTATTCCTATATTGCAAGAAATGAACGACAGACTTGTTAAAGGCGAACAATTAGATCATTGGGATATACAAACCCTGAATGAAGAATTTGAAAATACTAAACAATTTGGCTTTTTGGCGGAACGGCATCCGGAGCATCATGAATTGTATACGGAATTGGCGCATCTTTGTAAAGAGGTTGCGAACCTCGCTTTAATGAATGAAGAGAGCTTGCAATATCGGAATCAGTAATGGCGATAAATTACAAAATTAGCAAGAAATAAAGAACTGGTCCAGCATTAATCATTCGGCTAATTAAATTCTGAATTTAAAACTATAAAGTTTTGTTAACCGTTATAAGGCGCCCAGAAATGCTACTAAGTCGTCATGTTCCTGTTGGGTAAAGTTTAAGTTAAAACGTTGATTATAAAAATCCACAGAGGCGTTCAAGTCTTTTGCCGAACCGTTATGAAAATAGGGCGCTCTTGCAGCTAATCCACGCAATACCGGGCCTTTGAATTTACCGATATCGGCAAATTTACCCGTTATGAGCGCGCGGCCGGGGTCTGTGGATTGGAGCAAAGCTCCATCCGTTAATCTTTGAAAAGTATAGAGCGGCATGTCCGGAGTCCGGCGCGTAGCGTCGGATACGCCGATATTTAACGGCGCGACAATCGAGTGGTTGCCGCCGTTAGGCGTGTCATGGCAGGTAGTGCAAGTACCGTTAAATGTGTCGGGAAAAGGCGGCGTGAACGGGCTGCCTTGCGAGCCGTTCAACCCTGCTACGCCGGTTATAGGGATGGTTCGGGTATTAAACAGCTTTTCGCCGCGAGCAATAGCCGCCTGCCCGTAATATTTGGCGTTCGACCAGCGGCTGTACAAAGTAAATACATTCGGATTAAATGGCGCGCCTGTCTGATAATCACCGAAATTATCGTTAACGCCATAGTGAACGGCATTCATTTGCGTCTCAATCTCTTCCGCGCCGCCCCGGCCGCCGGCTTCACGCAAGCCGCCTGCCCGGTAGTCCCGGAACTGCGCGGTGGCCAAAGAAGTTTCAAAAGTTACTATGGCTTCTTGTTGCGCGGAAGTTAAGGGTTTGCCCTGAGCATGGGTCATGACGGCGCTATTAGCTTGATCCAACAAATCGAAGTTCAGCGACGCAAAGCATTTGCCCCCTTCGTCCGGAATATTGCAATGATCGCTACCGGCAAAGGTTTCGCGCCCATCCAGCATGACTGTCGATAAAAATCCGAGATTGGTCGCCGGCAATGGGCGGCGGAACAACGACAGTTCTTTTGCGCTGGCGTAGCCGTACGGATCGTCAACTTCCACCAGTTGAAAGTCGGCATTGGCGGGAATTGCGATGCCGATTCTGATTAAACCCTTGGTCAATAACATGGAATAAGCTTTCCGCCTAGCGGCTGAAGTGGATACGTCCGCCAATGGCGAATTCGAGCCGTCGTTGGTTCTAAAGATCGCGCCTAATCCAACCCCATCGTCCATCACGCCGCCTTGAGTAAAATCGAATACCGCCCGTGTAAAGGCCGGAGTAATAGTCCAGCCGGTATTCGGCAGGTGGCAACTGACGCAACGCCGAGCGTTGGAGCCTAGATCCTGAAAGAACGGGTTGTTAAGATCGATATAACCGGCGCTGCTTTCGGTGGCGGAAATACCCGTAGTATTGTTAAACGGCAAGCCGTTAGGGAGCCAAGGCCGGCTTAGATTGCGCACCATATGCCTAACGGTTTTATCCGCATTTTCATAGTTGGCGTCATCCGCCGCTTCTTTCGCCGATAAGTTTAAGGAAAACAGAGATGTAATGAGTATTACCCCATAGGTTCCGGTTATTTTTTTCATGTCATTCCCCCGCAAATAAATAGATTACTTGCGTAATCTTTTAACTTTTTTATCTTGGAGAAAATGTACAGGGTTTTTGCGTTAGAATCTGTTAGTTCTTAAACTTATAGTTGGTGAATTTTTTAACAAATAATAATGATATTCAAAAACATCTTAATTCTTATCTCCAACCGGCGCGGCAAATCCATCCGCGACCAAATCCGCTACATTCCCGCCGGTCAGCGCCATTAAGAATGCGGTTAGATCATCGATTTCCGCGGCGGAAAGGCCAAGCGGCTTAATCAGCGGCGATAAGTTTTCGTTGGCTACGCCGCCTTGGTTATAAAATTCCACCACTTCGCGCAACGTCGCCAGCGAGCCGTTATGCATATAGGGCGCGGTTAGCGCTACGTTGCGCAGGCTTGGGGTTTTGTAAGCCCAGCGGTCTTTGGGGTCTTGGCTGATTTCATAATAGCCCAGATCATTGCTTTGTTCCGGGGCAAGGCCGGCGAATTGCGCGCCGGTTACGTCAATGGACACGCCGGGAGCTAGTTGCACATGATGCTGTTCCGGGATTTTTCGGAGAGTGTCCCGGTAACCGATGCCGGTGTTATGGCGCTGTTGATCGGTAAACAGCGCGGACTTTTCGTTAATGAGATGGCATTGGCTGCAACCGGCTTTGCCGGCGAATAAGCGGTAACCACGTTGCGCTTGTCCGTCCAGCGCCTGGGTTTGTTTTCCGTATAACCATCGATCGAATGCGGAATCGGCGGAATTTAGGCAGCGTTGGTAAGCGGCTAGCGCCTGTCCTATGGTCTCCATGCCCGCCGGTTTGTGAAACGCCTTTTCAAACAAACCTTTATAATCGTTGCTAGCTTGGATTTTGCCGATTACAAAAGCAATCGAAGGGTTAGCCATTTCATTATGCGCCAGCAAAGGCCCCCAGGCTTGTTGCTCCAACCGGTTTTCCCGGCCGTCGTGAAACAGCAATTGCGCATGACCGCTGTTATATAGAGATGGAGCGTTCCTGCGTATGCTACGGCCTTCCACGCCTATCGGCGTAGCAAGTTCGTTATTGGTAAAACCTTGTTCCGGGATATGGCACATGGCGCAGGAGAAGGTATTGTTGAAGGACAAGCGACGATCGTAAAACAGTTTGCGCCCCAAGCTGATTTTGGCGGCGCTGAGCGGATTGTCCGCGGGTTGCGGTAATTTTGGCAGCCCAAGCGGGGGATGCAGCGCAAAGTTCAACAATGCGGCGGTATGGCCTAGACGCTGGGTTAGCGCTAGGGAATGGGTTTGATAATCGTTGTGCTGATAATCCAGTTTGTCGTCGCCGGGCCGGTAAAATTGTTCGGGGTTTACGGGGCGATTGATTTTCGGCGCGGCGGCCGGAGTTAATAAGGATCGAACATCGGCCAGTATGGTATCGGCGTTCAGAAAGTCCATATTATAGATGGCGCGGATTTGTTTTTTAGCGTCTATGAGATAAACGCGCAATAAATGGGTATATGTGCCGGTAAATTGACCTTTGCTATCGAGTATTTTTTCGATATTTTGCGGATAGCTTTCTAGTATGGGCTGTAATTGCTGTTCCGATGGGCAGGTTAGAAATCGCCAATCGGCCATTTTTCCGGCCAAACCGGCCCCATAGCGCTGCATGACCTCCGGCGTGTCCTGCAACGGATTAAAACTTAAGGTCAACAGTCGTAATTTAGCGGCGATTTCCGGCTGTTTTTGCAGTTGCCGGGCGATTTTATTGAGTATTTGCGTGGCTAAAGGACAGCCGTTGACGTCGCTGCAAGCCGTGTAAATAAAACTCAACAGCACCAGCTTATCGTCCATTTGCCGGTGTAAGGTGGTTGCCTGATGCTCAATGGTCAACACCTTGCCATCGCCGGCCGGGCCGATGACTGGCAGGCTATAGCTAGCTTGAAGCGCGGAAGGCTGGCGGTCTGGCGTATTGTCATCGGCCACGGCGGCATGCAGACAACCGCATAACGCCAGACTGAAAAGAAAGTTGCGATTAATAGTCGTCATTCGTTTTTACCGGTAACCGGGAGTCGTCTCAGGACGCTAGTTTGCCGGATGCAGGCTAGCGGCCTGTTTTGATGAATTTCCGGAAATTTTTAGCCGGCCGGTTTTTCCGTTTTTTCAGGCTTGCCGCCCTGCTTATACAACTCATAAGCTCCGAAACGCATTTGATGTGCTCTACCCAGTTTTTCCTTGGTAAAATCGATAGAAAATTGTTCGGCTAATTGTTGGCCGTTCCAGAGATAGCCTTTAAAAAATTGTTCGTTGTCCGCGCCCTTTTTATCCCAGTTGGCCAGCAGCGACGAGGTGAAATATAAGCGTTTACCATCCCAACTCGAGGAAACCATATTGACTTGCGCGCCGATTTTTTGCTCGAAAAACTGTTTTGGATGAAAAGGATCGCTGATATCGAAGGCGCGGGTTTTGCCGTCCATAAAAGTATCCACCCACAGAGTTTTATCGTCGCTGGCGATGGAAATATCCACCGGCAGCGGCACTTTGCTCGGTTCGCCGATATCCGCGACCGCCTGCGCCTGCCATGCGCCCTTATCGTCTTCGAATATCAGCCAGATTTTGGAAGTCAAAGCTGTGCTGGTAAAGCAATAATGATGTTCCTCGGCAAGCGCGCAGCGGATTTCCAGCGGGGCGCCGGGCACATCGAAGACTTTTTTCGGTTGGTGGCTATGCAAGTCCCATTGCACGACAGTATTGCCGAAATGTTTCATGGCTTCTGGGTCGGCCAGCATTTTGCCGAAATCCATCATGTAATTCGACCAGCCGGTGAAAGAGGAGGTCAGTAACAGATTACGCTTCGGCAGGGCGCGGACGTCGTAATTGTAACCGTCCGCGTATTTGCCGGTTTTAATAGCGCCTTGCAGATTGTCGTCAGTAGGCAGCCAGTAGGTGGCGATATAGGCCCCGGTGTTGCTGTACTCCACCAAGGCGGTGCGTCCGCCGTGATCTTTGTTGTTCGACAGGCCGGTTATCAACATCCGCCCCGGCAGCGCATACAGGCTGTGCGGGCCTACCACGCCGCCGCTTTTAGAGACGAAATCGGTTATCACCTTGGTTAGTTTCGGTTTGCCCGGATTGCTGTGCACGTCGAACACAAAAATCTTACTGGTATCCAGCCCGCCCGCCCATAGGTATTTGCGGTCGTCGGTAAAATCGGAGTGATGGGCTTCGTTGCGCCCGCCTACGGACACGGTGCTGACTACTTTGCCGTAATTGGGTGATTTTGGGTTGACATCGGCGGTTACCAGTTTGTCCTGTTCGTCGCCCAAGCCTTCCACGCCCAGCGTCCAAATATAAACAAAATCTTCCTGGCCGGTGATTTTCGGCATATATGGCGATGCGCAGGTTTCGTCGGCGTTGCCCGGATAGCTGGTTGCCGACAGGATGGCTAGGGTTAAGCCGGTTAATGTTAATCGCCGATGGCGTATATTCGATGATGCTTTCATATTCATTCCCCCCCAGGGACAATATTTATAGTTATAACCTTAAAAACTATTAAGGATGAAAGTTAGGCCGTTTCTTCTAAAACACGACCGGCCGTCTTTTTGCGATGCAAAAAAATTGTAACTATTCCACGTCTTTAAACCTTACGAAAAAAATCGTCCAGCAAATCCCGGCAACAAGCTTGCAGTGGGGCGACGGATTGTTCGACTTTCATCCTCAATAAAGCGCCTTGCCAGCTATTCAGCAGCAGATCGGCCATGCTTTGCGCCGTTCGATCGCTACGCACCATGCCTGCATTTTGACCGCGCTCCAGCGCGATGGCTTGTAAATCCCGGTAACGCGTCAAGGTATCTTGTAATGTCTGCCGGCAAATCAGGCTGGTATCGCCGATTTCGCCCATCAGATTGCCGAGCAGGCAACCGCCCTTGAAATTATTTTCCGCCGCTTCATCTATCAGTTCCGCATAGTACGTTCTTAAAGCCTGCAAACCGTTGAGCGCCGGGTTTTCCAAATGTTTCGTCAACCGGAGTATGAACGGCTCGATGTAGTGGTTAATGGCCTCGGCCGCAAATTGTTCCTTGCTATTAAAATAAGCGTAAAACGACCCCTTGGGAATTTGTACGGCGTCCAGAATCTCTTTCAGTCCGGCGGCGTGATAGCCTTTTTCCAGCAGGAGGCTCACGCCTTGATCTAGCAAGCGGTCTTTCTTAAGTTGTTTAGGTTTTAAACTTTGCATTTTTTTATTATACGACCAGTCGTCTATTATTGCAAGCGCCGCTATAAATTGACCGGATTGTATGAATTAAATTGCAGGGTTTGTGGAAAATGCCGATTGGTCGGCAGTTAAAAACATTGTCAGGTGTAAACTTGTTAAAAAATTAACTTGGAGAAAACGATGTTCCGCAAAATAGCGCTGATTTCAATTCTATTCATTCTGCCTATCGCAGGCCATGCAATGACCAAATGCGTAGTCAACGGCAAAACACTTTATAAAAAAGGTATTTGCACGCAAGGCGTGTCGCAGCCCATCAACCGCGGCAGCTTAAATACATTACCGATTGGTAAATAACTATTCACTCCCAAAAGCAGATCCGCGCGAAATATAATGTTTCTTGATGGAACAGTGCGGCTTTCAGCGGAAATAATTGAACGGCTGCGCCCCCAAAGCCGCATATCAGAAATTTTGGAGGGCAAAAGAGCCGTCAGTTATGAAATGGAAATCAGCTTGTCCAGATCGCAATGCTTGTTAAGTTTGATTCAACTTTTGCAAAGTTATTGATTTCCCGCGGCTGGCGCGCGGCTCGCGAAGACTGTTGGAACCAGTCTTCGCACTCTTTTTCGCGAAATTAATGCGCTACGTAACTATTCGGCTTAGCGTCAGCTATTCGGCTTTTGACGCCGGAGCGCCTAGCAGAGGACGCGTGAATAGAACCGTGTAACTTATCCGTGTAACTTTCGCCCGGCCTCCATGCCGGTCAAGCCTCCGCTAGGCGCTCCGGCGTCAAAAGCCAATGTGGTCAGCTATCGGCAAGCTTTTGAAAGTTTAGTCACTCGCTGAATAGTTACTATGCTGCAAGAACAAGCAGTCAAAATTGAAGGGGAGCCCGGACTCGTATATATGCTGCGTCCTGATTTCACGACTTCCATCCTGATCTCCTGGGATTGCGTTTCCTTATACCCAGCACTTCGCGGCCTCACCGCCAGGTTTCGATACTAAGTTTTTTTTCCGGCGCGACATGGAAAAGGCTATTAAACCGGAAGCCCATAACACGATGGCGCTTGGCTCGGGCACTGACGGCGCCGTATTTGCAGCCACTGAAAGCGTCGTATTTTCAGTCAGGTTATAAGACGTGTAAGTCCACTGGTCATTTTGTATTTCGTTTTGCACATAAACAGCGGGCAGTTGGCCGGCATAGGCGTTTGGCTCTCCTGAGATGTCATAGAAGTAATTGACTTCTTGAGTACCGTTTGGAAAGTTAACATCGCTGATTAAGAAATCGGTGTTTGATTGGGAGAAACCGATTTGCGCGCCGCCTTGCTGCCAAGTATTGTCCCATTGCGACGAAGCAAACAACGATCCGTTTCCAGTGAACCCCACGCCATTTAGATATACCGAAATATTCGATAAATCCGTGACTAAGCCATCGTTAAGTGTGCCGTTGAAATCCACCACAACAGTATTGTCGCCTACAAGATGCCCTAAACTGGTTCCTCCGTCAGTATTATCCAATACTTCGGTCAATGTAAACTGGGAGGCATGAGTCAGCGCCGTTTGGGTTAAGGAGCATAATAAGATTGCTGTTCGGCTGGTGAATAATCTAGATTTTTTTTTCATAAATATTTCCTAAAGTGGGTACGTTTAAACAAACAATTCCGTTCTCGTTTAATACTTTAGGAAAATTATTCAGGGAATTCAATCCAGCCCGCCTATGCTAGTGCAAAAACTGGGAATTCAACCGCACTGATATTTAAAATTATTAGATAAAACTCAAGTTTTAAATAGAAAAACGCCGCAATACAGACAGGATTTATTTGTAGTAATTTTTATTAATTATAAATAATAATCAATTTCTTGTTTTTTCTAAATTGCCAGTCATTATTTAATCTAACCATAGATTTACCAGATTACCTGGAAGCCTCCACAGCTTTATACGGCTTTTGTTGTCAAATGTACGTTGAAATTAGGAGGGAAAACGCCAAATGTTTGAAGGCCAACATTTGGCGCAATACTGCAATTGGAATTAATCATCCACCATGCATTGCCCGGCGTCCCGCATATTCTCCAGTAAATTGAACAAGCGCCGAGGGCTGATCAGGCAGCCTGGGCCGGCGGCTCGCGGCATGATTTCAATAGCTATGCCCTGACCGGTCAGTTTGTTTAGAATCTCGTAGAGAAAAAACTCGAGCGACTCCGGCAGCGGTTTAAAGTCTTGCCATTCGCCCGCCGCGGCGTCAACGGCATAGCGTTTGTAGGGCCATACGGGCTGAGTTTCTTGCCCGGCAATCTCCCTGGTCATCCAGTGCGGGCCGTCTTTTAGCCCCCAGACTTCATCTGTTTCAGAGATTCGGTAGAGAAAATATTCCAGCAACTCTTCATCCGTCATGGCTGGGGCGGCGGCATATTCATCTTCGTGTGGTTCGTAACGCATAATGAAACTTTTCTATTGTTGGAAAATTTAAACTCCAGCAAAAATTACGCCATGTGCTGGGATTAACGCGGCGTCCACCGAAATTTGAAGCGGAGTTAGTTCAAGCGCATTTGGGCTCGGCTTTTGTGTAGCCCCGGATGAGAGTGATTGTCGGTTTTATGATAAAAGGAAAAGCCAAAAGCCAACAAAAGCACACTTTTCAAGCATACCAAGAAAGTTTAATTTGGCATCCTGAATTTCTATTTTGCCTCTTGACTTATCGTCATATTTTACCATCCAAGCCCATTTGAAAATATTTGTGGGTAATTTTGTCCTGATTTTCCAACAACCAATCGATATCCGGTTTGTTGTTCATTGCTTTGTGGATCGCCATTGCCATGGCTTTGCGGTGAATATCAAAAAGGATTTTATGGTCCAGGTTTTCGTCCTTGGCCACGCTTGGGTTGAGCCAAACCGATACGATGACGCCCCAATCGTTGGCTTTTTCTTTCGGGATGTCGCCGGCCCGAACGGCATCCAAAACGCCATTGGCAATAGCGGCTTGTACAGTGCCCATCAGGATATTGGTGTACCGGCTCTTATTGACGGTGACCTTGCTGACCATCAATGTCACCGGCCTAACCTGGATATCGGTGTTTAAAATAGCAAAAACACGCGTGTGGCCTTTGACTTGACCGCCGGTCAACGAAGCAATCGCCGTGCCGACCGGCCCGTCAAGTTCGCCAATTATGACTTCAGGTTCCGCCGCCGTGCCGGGCGGGCCCCCTGCAACCAAAGCTTCTCCGGTGCGCATCACGATTCTTTCACTCATTGTGGTTTCCTCTCAAGGTAAAAAGCAGTTAGGCAAAATGGCATAAAAATCTTTAGGAAGAAAGGTCAGCTTTTATATTACTACATTACTATTGTGACTTTGCGCATACGTTTATCTTATCTTCTAATGCTTACGCCATAATATTTATCGGCTATAATCTAAATGGCGACAATAATTTCGGCATAATCGACGCCAAATTATAAAATTGCAACCGGTTTCAATAATTAACGATACAAAGCTTATCAGAACAAGCTAAAATTTACCTGATTATCCACAAGCTTCAGTAGGTCTTTTTAATTGAGGCGGCAATGGAGCCGCCATCGTTAGGTTGGTAGTATTACTTACGTATTCGCACAAATTGAAGCTCTGAATAATAATATAGGATAATTATTCCGGCGCCGGGTATCTTGAGTTGTGGCTTTTGAAGTAAGTGAAAATTTTTTGCTGAAGCTTATGGGTAATCAGGAAAATTTAACGCTTATGATGTCGGTTAGCTTGGCGGGTAACAACCTTCAGGCGGACGACTACCTGAAATCTGGAAAACAATTCGTAATCATGATAACCAAACTGCACGCCCAAAATGATACACGCCAAAGCTTGGCCTGGTTTGCATTAGCTGCTTATATATCCTGTGCGGGAATAGACAGCGCATTGAGCGCCGAAATGCCTGTAACCGCATCCGAAGCAGGCGCCCCACCAATCGAAAATGCTCCAGCCATTGTTGACACTATACCGGCCGATAATCCGATTGGCGCCATTTTACTCAGTAAACAACAGCCGTTGTTGTCGCGCGCCGATTTCAGCCGCGTAAGCGATTTTGTCAGCCAGGTTTATCGAAACTCAAATTTTCAACCCATTTGGTTTACCGCCAATCGCTCCGAAAAAAATCTGAACGACTTGTTGACCATTTTAAACAATGCGCCAAGCGATGCGTTAAATCCAGCCAATTATGATGTCGACCGGCTCAAGCAGCTAATCGGCGGCCAAAATCCGGATAGTAAAGCCGCAGCCGGTTTCGACGTGGCTTTGACAGTATCCTTGGTGCGTTATCTAAATGATTTGCGGCAAGGTCAAGTGGAGCCGCGCGATATTCAATATCCGGCGCATATGGCGCCGAAACTGCCTTTGGATGTAGCCGGCTTGCTAAAACAACATCTTGCGGCGCAAACATTAACCGATTTAGTCAGCGAGTTCGAACCTAAAAACAAGCAATATCAGCAGCTTAAACAAGTCTTTAACCGTTTGCAGCCATTAGAAAACCAAGCAAACCAGGAAGAGTTTAAACTGAGCAAGGAATTGCGCCCAGGTCAGCGAAATTCGGAAATCCCCAAGTTGCGTCAACAGCTACAAGCCATGGGCGTTTTAGACAATGTTGCCGACTCCGAAAGCGAAACTTACGATCGCGACCTGGTTGCCGCTGTAAAAAAAGTTCAGCAACAACAGGGCGAAAAAGCCAATGGCGTCATAGGCCCGGTCGGCGCGGCGTTGTTCAAACAATTCACTAGCGAGAAATTAGCTCGGCTCGAACTGGCCATGGAGCGTGCGCGGTGGATTCCAGACACCGGCGGCGGCCCTCTGATTGTAGTCAACATACCGGCGTTCGAATTGTGGGCATTCAATTCGGTCGACGATCCAAAACCCTTGAAAATGAAGGTAGTCGTCGGCAAATCGCCGGATTTCCAAACCCCTGTTTTGTGGGAAGAAATGAAATATTTGGAATTTATGCCGTACTGGAATATTCCGAAAAGCATTTATGAAAAGGAAATCAAGCCGAAAGCCGCAAAAAATGAAGGTTATTTAGCCAGCCAGGAAATAGAACTTGTTAAGCATGAAAATAGTGTAGAGCAAGGCGGCGGCAGCTATATCCGGGCTAGGCAACGTCCAGGCAAGAAAAATCCATTGGGTCGGGTTAAATTCGTATTTCCGAATACGGCGGACGTGTATTTGCATGACACTCCAGGCCACGCGGCGTTTAATCGCCCGCGCCGCGATCTAAGCCACGGTTGCGTTCGCGTATCCGATCCGGAACAACTTGCCAAATTTGTACTAAGCGATCAGGAAGGTTGGAACATAGAAACCATTAAACAAGCGATGTCGGCGTCTAAAACCCGCCATGTGATCCTAAAACGCGCGGTGCCGGTGTTGTTTTATTACGCGACCACGTTTGTCGATCACGAAAACCAGTTACGTTTCTACCCAGACATATACGGTCAAGACGAGCAATTAAAAAAGGCCCTGAATAAAATACAAGCGCCTAAAGCGGTTACTACGTCTACTTCGGTAAATTCAAGCCAGACAGTGGGCAACGCCGCGGAAATCGCCGTAAACCCCTGACTTAAAAAATTCGTCTTATAACGTCCAGGCTCTGAAAGTTCCGGTATCCAGATGGATAAAGTTGGATTCTGGATAATAGCCCACACCGCCACTATGCATGGCCAGCGCTGCGTTGTGGATCCGGCGAAGACCGAAACGCTCGATGCGAATATCCACTGCCCGACCTTGCATATGAAAGCTGTTGCTTGCAACGCCGGAATTTTCGGCATGGAGTTGTGCATTGGTCAACGGCGAACGATAACCGCAAACCACATCGAAGGGTTGATTTAAATTAAGCATTTTCTTCAAATCGTGCAACTGATCCAATAGTTCTGGATCGATCGGATGCACATCGCCGGTGCGGTAATCACGGAGCAAAAAGCTGATCTCCTCCAAGGCGTCGCTCAAATAACGGCCTTTTTCAAAATAAGTCAGGCTCAACTTATCGCCGGTGTGCGGATTTTGGAACGCCAAGGAACGATAGGTCGAAAAACGACTGTTATTCGCATGGAAAAGTTGTTCTTGTTCAGGTATGGCTATAGGTTCATTTTGAAAAGGATGGACTATCGCATGCCTTCTATCACTATTAACACGATGGCGACCGGTAGTATTGGATGCAGTATGTATTGCATGTTTTCTACCCGCGTAAACATCGCGGACGCGCGAATTGGATTGGGCCATATGATGATCCACTCTTTCCGTGAGTTTGCCGGCTTGATGATATCCTCTACTCGTATGAACGGCGCCGTCGTGTTTAGGTAAGCGGGCCATACTCTTTCCCGACCGCGCCAAACGATGGTTTTTATCCGATTTTACTACCGAGCTTTTTGCAGCATGAACCACGCCCGGCAAGCCTATCGATAAAAAAGCGCCAACAGCCCAACGACCGATAAAACCGCGCCGCGATAATTCAACTTCGGCATGCTCATTTTTTTTATTCTCTACTTTATCTTTCTGCATCCATAATTTCCCATTTTACCGTCAGTTCGGATAGTAATTGATTCCCAAGGTTAACACCCCAAGAGGTCATCATACAATAATAGCACTGCATTGCCTATCTACTAATTTTTTGGGTGGTTGTTTAGGGCGCAAGCATTATAATCTGCTTAAGAACAGTAACTTAGAGCGAAGGAAGCCCGGTATATCGAAGCCGTAAAATGATAATGGCCTCATAATTTCATTTCATTATAAATGGTATTGCATTCGTCCCGTGATTGGTCAACTGCTCTACCAATCTACGCAGGACAATCAAATTAATGGCCAATCGATCCATGCTATGCACAACAACAGTTTGACCCTCCCTGGCGTAATTGAGTAAAGCATCTAATGCCAGTCTCTATGCAGATTAAATGCCTATTAATGATGGTACGATGTTTAATACATTATGTATATTTAACTGTTTATTTATCAGGCATAAATATGGCTTATCATTCCTACATCGTTTGTCATGCCCTAAAAAAATTGGGCGGGGATCTCAAGGACGCCCGGCGCCGGCGGCGGATTAAGGCCGAACTGATGGCCGAACGCCTGAGCGTCACCCGCTCAACGCTGAATCGTATGGAAAAAGGCGAACTTGGCGTTTGCATGGGCACGTATTTAACGGCGGTTTACAGCCTAGAAGCGGACAAGTTAAATGAATTCGTCAACCTGTTTTCCAGAGAAAAAGACGTGTTGGGCCAGGCCATTTCAGATCGGGAATTGCCGCAACGGATTAGAGGGCCGTCAAAAATATGAAAATCATCGTGTCGATGGATGGGGTTGTCTGTCCAGGGAAAGTTGGAGAGCTGGAAGTTTTCAATAGCCGTGGAACAGAGACTTACCAGTTCGCCTATACCACTGAATAAGCAAAAAAGGTTTTCAAATTGATGCCGCTTTGGATTTGATGGTGGGCTATTCCTAGCATAGCAAAAAATTGCCTGGTGCGTTCCAGGATATTTCCCCTGATCGTTGGGGACGGCTGGCGCTAAAACGCGCAAATAGCGGGTTGTGTAAGTAAAATACAAAAAGCCGTTTCATGCTCAGAGTGATCCTTTGCTACTCAAAACTCATTGAGGTGAAACCGGCAAAAGTATGGTCTTGCTCTCCTTGAAAAATAAATTGCAAAGCAGCATAATTGAATTTGCTTTTTGTCTTACCTTAACGGTGCGAACAATGTCCATCGTAACAACCACGCTTTCAAGTAAAGGTCAGGTCGTGATCCCAAAAGAAATTCGCGATCAACTGCATTGGGAAGTAGGGCGTGAACTCACTATAGAAACGACCGAATTCGGGGTTTTGCTTAAATCCGGCGCAAACGATAAAAAAATCCGGCCTGAAGAATTAAGGGGATTTTTGTAATATGAGGGGTCACCCATACCGATAGAGGAGCTTTGTAGATCGGTTGAATATACCGCCAATTGGGAAGAAGCCGAGAAAAATAGCCTATGATCGCAATCGATACCAACGTCCTGGTGCGGTTAGCGGTTGACGATCATCCGCAACAAGCGGAAATCGTTCAAAATTTGCTGAAAACGCATCGGACTTTTATTTCCAGGACAGCTCTTCTGGAAACCGAATGGGTGTTGCGTTGCCGTTATAAATTTCCGCGTGAAAGTCTGCATGCTTTTTTTCAGTTGTTATTGCAGACGGAAAATATCGATTTAGAAGATATGCATACTGTCAAACGTGCTCTCGATTGGTATTTGTTGGGCGCCGATTTTGCGGATGCGTTGCATTTGGCCATTTGTGATAAGCCTATAATGCATACATTCGACCGGAGCTTTTGTAAATCGGCGCGGGATATCGGCATTGCGCCTAATGTACGGGTATTGTAATTTTAAATCGAGGATAAAAAGTGTCGCTCAGGGCGAACGGTTAAGCGTTTCTTACCGGGTTATAACTATATTTTTAAAATAGTTATGCGGTTTTTGCTTAAATCAAAACTAGTTATTGCATAATACCCAGCTTAAAAATATAATCGCGACCTTTTTTTAAACATTATCCTTTTCTAAACTATTTCTTCACTTTAGCAGAATGACGACTCATATTATGCCCACTTATGCACGCCAGGCGGTAACCTTTGAGCGCGGAGAGGGCGCTTGGCTTTGGGATGTCGACGGCAAGCGTTATCTGGACGCCCTGGCGGGCGTTGCGGTATGTAATCTCGGACATGCGCACCCCGCCGTACATCAGGCGCTTTGTGAACAAAGCGGCAAACTGGTGCATACCTCCAATCTTTATGCGATCGATCTGCAAGCTAAGCTGGCCCATAAACTGATGCGGTTAAGCGGCATGGAAAATGTTTTTTTCTGTAATTCCGGAGCCGAAGCCAATGAAGCGGCCATTAAACTGGCGCGTAAATACGGTCATCAGCAAGGCGTGGAAAATCCGGTTATTCTCTGTACCGAGAAAAGTTTCCACGGCCGCACCATGGGCGTGTTAAGCGCTTCCGGCAATGTTAAGATCAAACAAGGCTTTGCGCCTATGCTGGAAGGTTTTGTCCACGTGCCGTACAACGATATTGACGCGCTTAGCGCCGCTATCGAAGCCGACCGGAATATAGTCGCGGTTTTGATTGAACCTGTACAAGGCGAGGGCGGGGTCAATATTCCGGCCGCCGATTATTTAAACCGCATTCGGGCATTATGCGACCGGCGGGGGGTATTAATGATGCTGGACGAGATTCAAACCGGCGTCGGACGCACCGGACGGTTTTTGGCTTATCAGCATAACGATATTCTGCCGGATGTCTGCACAATGGCGAAAGCTTTAGGAAACGGCGTACCTATCGGGGCCTGTCTGGCGCGTGGTCAGGCGGCGCGGGTTTTGTCGGCCGGCAGCCACGGCTCGACATTCGGCGGAAATCCTCTTGCTTGCAGCGCGGCGCTGGCGGTACTGGAGACCCTCGACGGCTCCGATTTAATCGCCGGGGCGGAAGCGAAAGGCGCTCTGATCGTCAGGCAAATTGCCGCTAAAACCGCCGGAAATGCGCATATCGCGTCCATTCGCAATTTAGGTTTGATGATAGGCGTCGAATTGGATTATCCTTGCGGCGAATTAGTCGGCAAAGCTTTGACGCAAGGATTGCTGATCAATGTCACGGCCGACAATGTAATACGCCTGCTGCCGCCGCTATTGATAGACGAAGCGCAAATCGATACGCTGACCGATATTCTGGCGGCGGTTATTCAGGAATATACTAAAGCTTAACATTCTTATGCAAGTCAGACACTTTACCAGCCTGTTGGATATTACCCCAGCTGAATTACGCGGTTTAATTCAACGCGCCATCCAGTTAAAAAATCATCGCGATCCGAATTTTCAACCGCTCAGAGGCAAAGTGCTGGCGATGATATTCGAGAAATCGTCAACCCGTACCCGCATCTCTTTTGAAGCCGGTATGGCGCAATTCGGCGGCAGCGCGATTTTTTTATCCCCGCGCGACACCCAATTAGGCCGCGGCGAACCGATAGAAGATAGCGCCAAGGTTATCTCGTCGATGGTCGACTGCATTATGCTGCGCACCAACAAACATGAAACAGTGGAGGTTTTCGCCCAGCATTCGCGCGTGCCTGTAATCAACGGCCTGACGGATTTAATGCATCCCTGTCAATTGCTGGCCGATATGCAGACTTATTTTGAAGAACGCGGCGATATTGCCGGCAAAACGGTAGCCTGGGTCGGCGATGGCAATAATATGTGCCATTCCTATATTCATGCCGCGCGGCAGTTCGATTTTAAACTGCATATTGCTTGCCCGGAAGGGTATAAGCCCTTGCCCGCTTTTGTCGGGCCGGCCGGCGGCAGAGTTCAATTTTTCGATAAGCCGGCGTCAGCGGCAAAAAACGCCGATTTGGTGGTTACCGATGTCTGGGCCAGCATGGGGCAGGAAGAAGAGCAAAAAAATCGGGAAATTGCTTTCCGTAATTTTCAGGTTGACGCCGAAACCATGCGCGCCGCCCAACATGACGCCTTGTTTATGCATTGTCTGCCCGCCCATAGAGGCGAGGAAGTTAGCGCGGAAGTGATAGACGGCGCACAGAGCGTCGTATTCAGCGAGGCCGAGAATCGTCTGCATGTGCAAAAAGCATTGCTGGAATTTCTCATCTGTAAGTAAATTCGTTAAAATAAGCGGTTTAATCCCCTAGAGAGCGTAATCGTGAAAAAATCGTATGCTAGCTTGCTTCTACTGCTAGTCGTTAGCGGCTTGGCGAATGCCAGAACCGCTTATGTGACCGATAGTGTGGATATCCCTTTGCGCATTGAAGAAAGCGAACGAAGCAAAATCGTCAAAATGCTGAGTAACGGCGCGCCGCTGACGGTATTGGAAGATAATGCCGAGAACGGTTACAGCTATGTGCAAACCAATAATGGGGTGGAAGGTTTCATTCTGACGCGTTATCTGAGCAGCTCGCCCAGTAGCCGTTCGCAATTGGACGCCATCACAAAAAAACTGGAAGCCTTGCAGGAAGAAAATAAACTGTTGAAAAGCTCCCAATCCGTTAATGCCGATGTCAGCAAGGAACGCGATAAACTCAATAGCGAGTTAACCGAATTACAGCAAACCGCCGCCAACGCCATACAATTGAAACAGCAGCGCGATCAACTGCAGGAGCGCGTCGTCGGCGTTGAGAGAGAATTACAGCAGTTAAAACGTGAAAATCAGGCGTTAACCGACAGCACCAATCAGAACTGGTTTCTGTACGGCGGCGGTTTGTCGTTGACGGGGGTTTTGTTAGGATTTATCTTGCCGCGTATCAGCTGGCGCAGGCGCTCCAGCGGTTGGGGCGATACCTTTTGAAATTCTCGCGGCTAACGGCGGCAAACTCGCCGAAATTTAATAAACGACCGGTATAAAAATGACCAATCAAAATAATTCCGATAAAACCCGCGGTTTTTCGTCACAGGTAGTGGACGGTATGGAGCGGGCGCCGAGCCGCGCCATGCTATATGCGGTTGGCTTTAACAGCGCCGATTTCAAAAAGCCGCAAATTGGCGTCGCTTCGACGTGGAGCATGGTGACGCCGTGCAATATGCATATCAACCGTTTGGCTGAGGACGCCGCGCGCGGCGCGGATCTGGCGGGCGGTAAAGCGGTCATTTTTAATACCATTACCATTTCCGACGGCATCTCCATGGGTACCGAAGGCATGAAATATTCGCTGGTTTCGCGGGAAGTGATTGCCGACTCCATAGAAACAGTGGTTGGATGTCAAGGTTTTGATGGGGTGGTGGCTATCGGCGGTTGCGATAAGAATATGCCGGGCTGCATGATGGCGTTAGCCCGTCTTAACCGTCCCGCTATTTTCGTTTATGGAGGCACCATCTTGCCCGGTTGCCATAATGAAAAAAAACTGGATGTGGTCTCGGTGTTCGAAGCGGTGGGCGCACGGGCCAATAATAAAATCGATGACGCCGAATTGCTGGCTATCGAAGAAAAAGCCATACCGGGCGCCGGTTCCTGCGGCGGGATGTATACGGCTAATACCATGGCTTCGGCTATCGAAGCTATGGGGATGAGTTTGCCCAATAGTTCAGCCCAGGCCGCTATCTCCGAGGAGAAACGCCTGGACTGCGAACGGGCCGGCGCGGGGGTGCTGGAATTATTGAAAAAAGATATCAAGCCGCGCGACATTATGACGCGGCGGGCTTTTGAAAATGCTATTACAGTTGTCATTGCGCTAGGCGGTTCAACAAACGCCGTATTGCATTTGCTAGCCATGGCCAACTCCGTAGGCGTCGATTTAACCCTAGACGACTTTACCAGCATAGGCGACAAAGTACCGATGCTCGCGGATCTTAAGCCCAGCGGCCGTTATTCCATGGCGGAGCTAGTGGAGATCGGCGGTATACAGCCTTTGATGAAAACCTTATTGCAGGCAGGATTATTGCACGGGGATTGCCTGACGGTTACCGGAAAAACTCTGGCTGAAAATCTGGCCGACGTACAAGATTATCCGCGGCGGCAGGATATGATTCGTCCCTTGACTAACCCGATTAAAAAAGACAGCCATTTGGCCATCTTGTACGGAAATCTTGCCCGCGAAGGCGCGGTCGCCAAAATTACCGGTAAGGAAGGGTTGGTGTTTACCGGCCAAGCAAAAGTATTCGACGCCGAAGAGCAGGCGCTGCAAAGTATTCTGAATGGCGATATCCGTAAAGGCGATGTGATCGTCATCCGCTACGAAGGGCCGAAAGGCGGTCCAGGTATGCGAGAAATGCTGTCGCCAACTTCCGCGGTAATGGGTAAAGGCTTGGGCAAAGAGGTCGCGCTGATCACCGATGGCCGTTTTTCCGGCGGGACGCATGGATTTGTGGTGGGGCATATTACGCCTGAAGCCTATGTGGGCGGCGTTTTAGCGATAGTGCGGAATGGCGACGAAATAACGATAGACGCCGAAACGAAACAATTGACCCTGCATGTGAATGAACATGAAATAGCCAGGCGTTTTGAAAACTGGCGGCAACCTGCCCCCCGCTATACACGCGGCGTATTGGCGAAATACGCTAAACTGGTCAGTTCCGCGTCGAAAGGAGCAGTTACCGATAACCCGGATTGAAAATGTCCGAAATAGAATGGGTTACTGGAATTTTACCCTGGACAAAATCGAATCGTAAATTTGATTACTAAACTGTGTGGCTTGGCGGATAATTATGTAATCCGGTTCGGTTCTAACGACTCCAGGTTTCGAGAACTTGGCGCCGACTTCCCGGCCTGCTTTTAAGGCGGCGGCGCAGCGTTCTTCGCCGAAAAGATTATTTTTTGCGGCGACCCGCTCGGCCAGATCGGTTAAAAACCGGTTATTGTTGCCTTCATGAAATCCGGCGACCGCGCAGATTGAGTAATCCTTATCGTTGGCGCCGCCGAGGCATGAATAAACCATCAGTAAAGTCAAACAAAAAAATTTAAGTTTCATAGTATTCAATACAGCTTAAATGTTAAACACAACACAAATTACACTAGATATTTTAGATGTAATCAATAAATTAGCAGATTAAACCAAAAACCCATGCAATGGATCAATTTTACCGGGCTATGCTGCAATTACCAACTTTCCTGTCCACCGATCACGATTTAGCGCAGTTAGCGCTGATTGCGCTGGCCGGCTTATATGCCGGCGCCCAGAACACTTTAGCAGGCGGGGGGTCTTTTATTACTTTTCCGGCGCTATTGTTAGCCGGGCTCAATCCGTTAGCGGCTAATATGACTTCTACGATAGCGCTATATCCTAATCAGATTACTTCGGCGTTTGCCGGCCGCAAGCTGGCCGGCGGTGTGGGCGGACTTAGTTTGTTTCATTTGTTTGCGCTTAGTGTTGGCGGAGGCGTCGCCGGCGCATGGTTATTATTGAATACGCCGGTAAGCGTTTTCGCAAACCTGGTTCCATGGCTGGTTTTGATGGCGACATTGATTTTTATCTGGGGCAGTTTCCGCAAAACGCCGCTACGCGCGGCCCATGGCGTGTCGCGCTTATGGTTGGCGATTATCCAGTTTTTGATCGGTATCTATGGCGGATACTTCGGCGGCGGTATCGGCATCTTGATGTTGTCCGCTCTGACCGTGGCCGGCCTAACCATGCGCGTGGCGGCGGCCAGCAAAAACGTATTGGCGATGGCGATGAATACTTCCGCAGTGAGTTTATTTGCGTTTTCAAGTCAAATTGATTGGCCCGCCGCCTTCGCCTTAGCGGTGGGAGGTGTCGGCGGCGCTCTGGTCGGCAGTTGGCTGATGCACAGACTGCCGGAAAAAATTATGCGCGGGTTTGTTGTGCTGGTCGGTTTGACGCTGACGGTTTGGCTGTTTGTACGGCAAGGATAGTAATTGTGGATTAAGCGGAAAACGAAGAGCCGCATCCACAAGTTGTTGTCGCATTTGGATTACGGATCACAAACTGCGCCCCGGAAACATCTTCCTTATAATCGATTTCGGCGCCCTGTAAATACTGAACACTCATGGAATCGATCAGCACCGTGACGCCGCCTTTCTCGACCAGCGTGTCGTCATCGCTGATTTCTTCGTCAAAAGTAAAACCGTATTGAAAGCCGGAGCAGCCGCCGCCGCTGATATAAACCCTAAGTTTCAGGTTGTCGTTACCTTCTTCCTGAATCAAACTAGCCACTTTTTGCGCTGCGCT
>JBEKBU010000015.1:0-29831 GCA_050015235.1 Methylomonas sp.
CCTACCCGCGAACTGGATATTACCGTGGATTTGCTGGCCGATATGACGGTGATTAATCCTTTCGACTTTTTTGTCGAGGATTGGGCGGAGTTTTATCCTTTCAGTTATCCCGAGACTTTGCAAGTTGAATTGGCGGCGTTTCTGGAAACCGAAACAACCGGCCCGCTATTGGCCGCTTTGTTAAAGGAAATCCGGAGCGAGATTCCGGAAAAAATCACCAGCACCAATTTTCTGGTTTGGTTGAATCAAAAAATCAAACATTTGGTTGCTTATCTGATCCGAATGGAGCCGGGCGTACAAAGCTGCGAGGAGACCCTGGCGAATAAATCCGGCTCCTGCCGCGACAGCGCTTGGCTGCTGGTGCAGATTTTACGTCATTTAGGCATCGCCGCCCGGTTTGTGTCCGGGTATTTGATTCAACTTTGCGCCGATGAAAAGCCTTTGGACGGGCCGGCCGGACCGAGCGCCGATTTTACCGATCTGCATGCCTGGTGCGAGGCGTATATTCCCGGCGCCGGCTGGGTGGGGCTGGATGCGACGTCCGGGCTGCTGGCCGGGGAAGGGCACATCCCGCTGGCGGTGACGGCGATTCCGGCTTCGGCGGCGCCGGTCAGCGGCATGACCAGCATGTGCGAATCGCAGCTGAATGTGGAAATGACGATTACCCGTATCCACGAAGACCCGCGCGTCACGAAACCGTATACCGAAAGCCAGTGGCAGGCTATCAGGGATTTGGGCGGGGAAATCGATAAAGAATTGCAGGCCGCCGACGTGCGTTTAACGCAAGGCGGCGAACCGACTTTCGTCTCTATCGACAATATGGACGGCGCCGAATGGACTATCGCGGCGCTCGGCGAAGAAAAATGGGAGTTGTCCAATCAATTGATCCACCGATTGCAGGCGCGTTTTACCTCCGGTAGCGTATTGCACTTCGGGCAGGGTAAATGGTATCCCGGCGAGCCGTTGCCGCGCTGGGCTTTAAATTTGTACTGGCGGCTGGACGGCATTCCGGTCTGGCATGATCGGGAACTGATCGCCGAACAGCCCCGGAGCATCGATGAAATAGCGCTACGGGCTTTTGCCGAGCAGCTGGCGAAACGGCTGGGTTTAAATCCCGGCTATCTGATCCCGGCTTATGAAGATCCGTGGCTGGCCGTCGATGAGGAAAGCCGGCTGCCGGCCAATATCGATCCGCTTCAGGCCGATTTACGCCAGTCTGGCGCCCGGCAATCGCTGTCCCGGAAGCTGCGCGCCGGGCTTGCGACTGTTGTCGGTTATGTGTTGCCGATTAAAGCCGAGGCCGAGGAAGAGATTAGCTGGCATTCCAGCCGCTGGCCGTTAAAACACGAGCGTTTATATTTAACGCCGGGCGATTCTCCGCTCGGTTTACGCTTGCCATTAAGCAGTTTGCCCTGGGTGGCGCCGGAAGATTTTGAAACGGAATTGCCCGCCGATCCGTTCGCGGCGCGCGCCGAGTTGGCCGATTTTCCGCGCCGCCAGCCCGAACGCGCCGCCGAGCCGGTCGCCGAAAATCCCGCCGCCAAGGAAGTAATCCATACCGCGTTGGCTTTGGAGGTGCGGGACGGTTTTCTCTATGTGTTTTTGCCGCCCTGTACGGATCTGGAGCCCTGGCTGGAGTTACTGGCCGCCGTGGAGGATTGCGCCGGGCGTTTGCGGCAAAGCGTGCGCCTGGAAGGTTATAGCCCGCCGCGCGATCCGCGCTTATGCGCCATGTCGGTTACGCCCGACCCCGGCGTCATCGAGGTGAATATCCATCCCTCCGCCAATTGGCCCGATTTGGAGACGCGCACGCAAACCTTGTATCAGGAGGCGCGCTTGGCGCGTCTCGCCACCGAAAAATTCATGCTGGACGGCCGCCATACCGGCACCGGCGGCGGCAATCATATTACCCTGGGTGGGGCGAGCGCGGCTGATAGCCCGTTTCTGCGCCGGCCGGATTTGCTGAAAAGCCTGATTACTTATTGGCAGCAGCATCCGGCGCTGTCTTATCTGTTTTCCGGGCAGTTTATAGGCCCCACCAGTCAGGCGCCGCGCGTCGACGAGGCGCGGGACGACAATCTGTACGAACTGGAAATCGCTTTTCAGCAGATGCGGCAAAAACTCGGCGATGGCGAAGAATGCCCGCAGCCCTGGCTGGTGGACCGTTTATTGCGCAATCTGCTGATCGATTTGACCGGCAATACCCACCGCGCCGAGTTCTGCATCGATAAATTGTATTCCCCCGATTCCGCGACCGGCAGGTTAGGACTGTTGGAATTGCGCGCTTTTGAAATGCCGCCGCATTACCGGATGAGTCTGGTGCAGGCTTTGTTGCTGCGGGCGTTGGTGGCCAGATTCTGGCAAACGCCTTATCTGGGCGGGCTGGTGTACTGGGACACGGCTTTGCATGACCGTTTTATGCTGCCTTATTTCATCGAGCAGGATATGCGCGATATCTGCCGGGATTTACGCAATGCCGGTTATCTGTTCGACGACGCCTGGTTTGCGCCGTTTCTGGAATTCCGTTTTCCACACTACGGCACGGTGGTTTACGACGGCGTGCGGATGGAGTTGCGGCAAGCCATAGAGCCTTGGCATGTGTTGGGCGAGGAAGTCGGTTTAGGCGGAACGGCGCGCTATGTGGATTCCTCGGTTGAGCGCTTGCAGGTGAAACTGACCGGCATGACCGGCGCCCGCCATCAGGCGGTATGCAACGGCCGGCTGTTGCCTTTGCATCCGACCGGCGTGCCCGGCGAGTTTGTGGCCGGCGTGCGGTTTAAAGCCTGGGCGCCGCCGTCGGCGCTGCATCCGAATATCGGCATCCATGCGCCGTTGGTGTTCGATGTGCTGGATAGCTGGAATAACCGCTCCATAGGCGGCTGCACTTATCACGTCAGCCATCCCGGCGGCCGGAATTACCAGACCTTTCCGGTAAACGCCAACGAAGCCGAAGCGCGGCGGCGGGCGCGGTTCTGGGATCACGGCCATAGCCCCGGGCCTTTGCAGGTGACGGCGGAAGCCGTGAATCCGCGTTTCCCGATGACTTTGGATTTGCGCAGGCAGGCTGACTAATAATTATTCAGAAGTTGTCAGCTACCCGGTTTTTAGCGCCGGGGCGCCTAGTAGAGGACGCCGTAAATACATCCCTGTAGGCTTTGGCCCGTCATCCGTGCCGCGCAAACCTCTGCTAGGCGCCCCGGCGCCAAAAGCCAAGTTTGTCAGCTATCGGCAAGTTTAACTACTTAGTAAATGATTAATATTCAACGCTGAATTATTACGGATTACAAACATGATAACTTCAACCAATCAGGTGCGTTACGGCGACAAACAAAATTCGGCGTTTTTTGAAGAGTATCTGGAACGGCTGCTGGAAGAACGCGACCGTAGCGGCTTAACCGAGCTCATCGGCGGCATAGAAGCGTTGATGATTAGCGTCGAGCCGGGCAATTCCATCGAATATATTACCGAACTGGCGTTGATGACGCCTTATCAGTATCTGGTGACGCTGGACAGCGATGAACACTGGACGCATGTGTTGCGTATCGATATGCAATCGCCGGATATTTTGCTGCGCGAGGTAAAACGCGCCGAACATAGCGATATTTTCCGGGGCTTGAACGATTTATATCCGGTCGGCGCCCGCCGGCCGCATAGCCGCTATCTGGGCGAAATTCTGCATTGCGGCGACCGGCATCAGGTGGTGGCGTTGCAACAGCGGCGCGAATTCCGGTTTTTTCCGTTAGGGCAGTTGGCGGAACTGGATTTGCCGATGAATATCAGCGTCTCCAAGCCTTCGCCTTATACGCAGAACGTGGTCGGTTATATGGATAGAACGCCGGACAGCATCCGCGTTTATCAGCACGGCCATTGCATTATTTTACATACCGCCCAGGCCGCCAACGACCGCGGCAAGGAATTGCAGGAGCGTCTGGGCATTAAAGAACTGATTTTACCTATCGATCATCTGGCGACGCGCGTCTATAGCCAGAACCGCGAAGCGGCGATCCTGGAATATCTGGCTTTATCCAGCTATTACTATTGGGGCAGTTACGATATTAAAGATCAGAACTCCTCGACCAATGTCACGAAAAACGTCCGCCAGCTGCCCGAGTCGAATAGCCCGGCCAAGGTGTTTACCGCCAACAATCTTCCCTATTGCGTCAATCATCTGGATAATCTGCCCAGCCCGACGGAAACCTTTGTGCGCAATTTCGGCCCGCGTTTGCATCATATGGCGGTCGCCGTACAAGACGGGCAAAGCGCCGGCCGGGAGAATATCGATATCGTCGTCGACGCCATCAGCGCCCAAGGCAAGGGCTTTTTGCTGGAAACCGTCGGCTCCCGCGAAGAAGGATTAAAACAGATCTTCTCGTCCGCGTCCGATTATTCGGCGCTGATTATCGAGTATGTGCAGCGCTTCGGCGATTTTCAAGGCTTTTTCGCCCGCGATAACGTCGCCCGCCTCACGTTCGCCGCCGGGCTGGAAGAGGGTGTCAACAGCCGTGTTACGGAGATTTAGCTGGTGGAATTCGGTTGCCCGGCCTAAAAGCCCGTGAGGGTGGGCGGCCGCCGTAAGTCGGCGCATCTGTCGCGAACGATGGCGCTTCACTTCGTTCAGCATCCTACTCGGATGCCCTCGAACCCCTGCATGCCTCCCGAAGAATACCGCTAATCGCTTAATCTAACAGCATTGGCCTACGCCCTCATTGCTTCGATAATGGCTTTCGTACCCAATATATTTATGACCCGTTTCGTGTAATAGGTTACGGATAGCCGCTTGACTAGTGAGCAGGATAATGATTTAATTTTCGAAAAGGAAGTTTTCCTTCGTTTCCTGTTCCATCAAACCATAAACTGCCGGGTTCAATTCAGGAATATTTATGCCGAACCAATTAAGCAATATAAAATACATAGTTCAGCTTATGCTGGAGAATCGTTCCTTCGATCAAATGCTGGGCTTTCTTTATGCTGGTAACGGCAACCAATCGCCTAGCGGCATGCCGTTTAACGGCCTGACCGGGCAGGAATGGAATCCGGATGACGCCGGAAATAAGGTGTTGGTCTACAAAATTCAAGCCACTGACGATCATCCCTATCTAATGCCGGGCGCCGATCCCGGCGAGGGTTTTCAAAATACCAATATGCAGTTATTTTCGACAACTAACCCGACCCCTGGCGCCATAGCCGACAACATGGGTTTTGTGAAAAATTTTAGCGCGGCGATTGCTTCGGATACCGCCAAGCATTACGGCGATACGCTTCCAGGTACAAGCGCTACGGAAATCATGGCCATGTATACTCCGGAATTACTGCCTATCATGTCCGGATTGGCGAAAGGCTATGCGGTGTGCGACGCCTGGTTCGCCTCAGCTCCGACGCAGACCATTCCGAATCGGGCTTTTGCCGGCGCCGGAACGTCCCAGGGCCACCTGGATAATCATGTAAAAATCTTCACTTGCCCCAGTATTTTTGGGCGGTTATCCGATGCCGGCGAGGACTGGGCGATTTACGGATACAGCAGTGATCCTCTCACTCACCATGATTTTCCGGATACTCAGAATGCCGATGAAAGCCATTTCGGACAATTTTCAGACTTCGCGGCGCGGGCGGCGGCGGGAAATCTGCCGGCATATACTTTTCTTGAGCCTAGTTGGGATGCGAGCGGCAATAGCCAGCATCCCAATTATAATGTCGCCGCGGGCGAACAATTGATCCATGATGTTTATTATGCGTTGCGCGCGAATCCTGAGGCTTGGCAATCCACGCTGTTAATCATTACCTACGATGAGCATGGCGGAAATTACGATCACGTTGCTCCGCCTACCGACGCTACGCCGCCGGGCGACGGTACGGTGGGCGAGTGGGGTTTTGATTTTACGCGGTTTGGAGTGCGTGTCCCGGCTTTGCTGATTTCGCCGCTGATTGCGGCCGGTACGGTTTTTCGGTCTGCTAACGGTCATATAGATCATACCTCCGTGTTAAAAACCATCAGTGAGCGTTGGAATACCGCGCCATTGACCAATCGCGATAAGGCCGCGGCCTCACTGGGCGATGTACTTACCTTGGCGACCGCGCGAACCGACGATCCGCTTGCCGGCGTTGCCGTTCCAGTATCTAATGCGACTCACCCGAATTTATCCAAGCCTTCATTAATTGATCTGATTCATGCTGCAAGAATCGCCAATCTCCCAATCCGTAATCGGTACGGCTATTACGAAGCCACACCGCCGGCGCTGCCTACTTCCAGCTCCGAAATTGGGGAATTTATCCGTGATAGAGGAACCGCCTGGAGCAAGGAAGTCCAGGAGAATAAGAAAGCCAGGAAAGATGTTAAATAACCCTAAATATTAATATTTAGACTTTTTGGACAAGCAAAATAGAGGAAACATTTTATGTCAAAAAATTTAATTAAAGGAAGCGAACATCCACCACTCCCAGGCGCTCGTGCAATAGGCAAAGCCAATCCGGCGGAGCGTTTTGAGGTCACCTTGACTTTACGCCGCCGTAACCAGGATAAACATGCGGAGCATGTCAAAAATCAGACCGTCGGCGATAAGTCGAGCGGTCATATAGCCAGAGAGAATTTTGCCGCCCAATACGGCGCCGAACCGGCCGACATTGCGCTAGTTAAAGCCTTCGCCGTTAAACAAGGCCTGTCAGTCGTGCAGGAGCATGCCGGGTCCGGCTCTGTCGTCCTGTCCGGCACGGTCGCGCAATTCAACGCGGCTTTCGGCGTGGATCTCCAGCAATACGAACATGACGGCGGCACTTACCGCGGCCATACCGGCGGTAAGTATGTACCCGATGAATTGCACGGCGTCGTTCAGGCCGTGCTGGGACTGGACAACAGACCGATCGCCAAGCCGCACTTTCGCAGCCGCAAACCACACGGCAATATTAACTGGCGCGCCGCCGCCGGCGCCGCGACATCTTACAATCCGCCTGCTATCACACAGGCTTATAACTTCCCGACCGGGAACGGCGCGGGCCAAAGCATCGCGCTGATCGAGCTGGGTGGCGGTTACCGGACAGACGATCTGGGCGCCTACTTCTCCAATTTGGGTCTGAACTCGCAAAAAGTAACCGCGGTATCGGTTGATCATGGCCTGAATGCGCCCACCGGTGCTGGAGATGGTCCGGATGGCGAGGTGATGTTGGATATTGAGGTTTGCGGAGCCGTAGCGCCGAATGCCCATATTGTGGTGTATTTTGCGCCTAATACCAGCGCGGGTTTCCTGGACGCCATCAATGCCGCCTTGCACGATGCCGATAACAAGCCCTCGGTGATTTCCATCAGTTGGGGCGGTCCTGAATCCACATGGGATCAGCAGTCATTTACTGCTTTTGACAGTGCTTTTCAGGATGCCGCCACATTGGGCGTCACTGTTTTTGTCGCCTCCGGCGATAATGGTTCCGGGGATGGTGTAAGTGATGGTCAAAACCATGTGGATTTTCCGGCATCAAGCCCGCATGTCACCGCTTGTGGCGGCACCAATCTGCAAATCTCGGGTGGCGCCATCAGCTCGGAAACTGTCTGGAATGACGGCGGGCAAGGCGGGGCGGGCGGCGGCGGGGTGAGCGTTTTCTTCGAATTGCCGGCCTGGCAAAACGGTTTACAGATCACCGCCGCCAATGGCGGCGCAAGCCCGCTTCTTAAGCGGGGCGTGCCCGATGTCGCTGGCGACGCGGATCCCGAAAGTGGTTACAATGTTCGCGTTGACGGCCAGAACACAGTGATTGGCGGAACCAGTGCGGTCGCGCCCTTATGGGCCGGACTCATCGCGTTAATAAACGCCAACAACGGCAAACAGGCCGGCTTTATCAATATGACGTTATATAAAACTCCGACCGCGTTAAACGACATCACACAAGGTAACAACGGCAGTTTCTCCGCGTCATCCGGATGGGACGCCTGCACGGGTCTTGGCAGTCCGAATGGAGGCAAACTCGTCACGATTCTATAATGCATCTTTATATAATTTTCTTATGTTAGCGCTATTTGGGCTGGAGTTTTGGAGAGGGGTATTGAAAAAGGGATGGAGAAAGGAATTGATAATGGCGAATCCCTAGCTTTGCAACGTCTGTTAAGCAAAAGGTTTGGCGCCTTGACGCCGGTGTGGTTGCTAAAATCGGTTCCGCATCGGCTGGGCAAATCGAAATTTGGTTGGATAGAGTGCTGGAAGCGGAGAGTTATGAGTTCGACCCCAAGCTGCCGTTGGCAGCCTACGTGCTCATATTTACCGGTAGGTTTGCTAGGTCGGCTGAAATAATTCAGGGAAATATTCCGATTGCATTTTTTTGCAGTAGTCACTGATATTTTGTTTTGTCAGCGCGTAGTCTTTCACAGGAGACTCGATTGGGCATCCGATGGTATTGACCAGTATGCCAAACGCGGACGCATCCAGGCTAGTCGGCTTATCTCCCATAAAGTAAGGTTTTTTGCCCAGAAAATGAGCTAAGGCATCGATATCTTCTTTGCCTAGTTCGAACACCTCATCCGGCGTGTGGCGGCCAATGCCATGTCCTCGAATCTGCGAATTGATCCTATAACGATAACCCAATGCCGCCAGATCACGAACAACCGGTGGCATACCACCAAAAATTGCCTGCTTGTTGGTCTGCCAGTTCGCTTCGGTGTAGCTCCAGCGTGTGAACATGGTGACCCAGTACAGGTGTTCCTCCAGTAATCGCTGGAAAGCCTTCGCCATTGCTTTCTCCTCAGATGAGAGGTGAGCGTCCAGAAGATCGCCGTAGGTTGATTGTAGGTAATGGATAATCAACCGCGAATCTGCAATTATTTTGCCTTTGTCCTCAATGTAAGGCAACTTTCCACGCGGCCCCTTGAGAGGCAATGTATTGACTACCTGATAAGGAAGGTGGGCCATGCGCAAGTAAGTTTCAAGCTTGGCGCAGAAATGACTGAGATTAGGGATCCCCCAGGTTCTGGCAAGTTGGTATAGAGTAATCATGATGAATTTATCCTATAAATAATGATGTAGTCGCGACATAGTCGCTTTTATAATGCAAGTGACTTCAATTTATGCTAGTCTGTTTCAAAATGCAAGTTAATTTTGACGATAGTAGGACAACACATGACTTCATCCAACGCATCCGACTGTGACTTTGAACGCTCTCATTGCCCCATTGCCAATGTCCTTGATCTGTTCGGTGACAAATGGTCATTATTGATCATCCGCGACTTGTTACTCGGTAAAACGCGTTACGTTGATTTTGCCCAGTCGATGGAAAGCATCCCTTCAAATATTTTAGCAAATCGGCTAAAGCGGCTTGAAATGGCGGGAGTGGTTGGAAAGGAAGCGTACAGCCACAAGCCGCTCCGCCATCAATACCATTTGACGCCAAAGGGCCGGGACCTCTTGCCTGTGCTTGAGGCAATGGAGCAATGGGCTCGTAAGCATGTTGCCGGGGTGAAGGTCTTTGAAAGATTCAGCAGAGAACAGATAATGACTTAGCGCGATCAGGGGGTGATCGCCGTTCGACAAGCTTCAGCCCTTGGTAATTAATCATAACCGTTCGGATTGTTCTTCTGCCAGCGCCAAGTGTCGGCGAGCATTTCGTCCAGGCCGAGCTCCGCTTTCCAGCCGAGTTTGCTATCAGCCAAGCCGGGATCGGCCAAGTAGGCGGCGATGTCGCCGGGGCGGCGAGGGGTGATTTGGTAGGGGATTTTTATGTTGTTGACTTTTTCGAAGGTATTGATTAGATCCAGCACGCTATATCCTTTACCTGTGCCCAGGTTGAAGGCTTCGCAAAGCGATGCGCCGGCGGGTTGGTTTATCAGGTATTCCAGGGCTTTGATATGCCCCAACGCCAGATCGACGACGTGAATGTAGTCGCGGACGCCGGTGCCGTCCGGCGTCGGGTAGTCGTTGCCGAATACCGACAGGATTTCGCGTTTGCCGATGGCGACTTGCGACAGGTAGGGCATCAGGTTGTTGGGTATGCCTTGCGGGTCTTCGCCTATCATGCCGCTGCCGTGTGCGCCTATCGGGTTGAAATAGCGCAATATGCCGATTTGCCATGGCTGGCCGCCGGGGTTATAGGCGTCGGCGGCGCGGACGTCGCGGAGAATTTCTTCGATGAACAGTTTGGTGCGGCCATAGGGATTGGTGGATTGTAAGGGAAAGTCTTCCCGGATGGGCACGGTGTGCGGGTCGCCGTAAACCGTGGCGGAAGAACTGAACACTAGTTTTTTGATATCATGCGCGACCATGCTGTCCAGCAAAACCAGGGTGGCGTTGATATTGTTGTCGTAGTAGCGGACCGGGATCTGGCAGGATTCGCCGACGGCTTTCAGGCCGGCGAAATGGATGACCGCGTCTATGCGGTAATGCTCAAACAACCGATCCAGGGTATTGCGGTCTCTGAGGTCGGCCTGATGAAAATTGACGATTCGCCCGGTTATCGCCTCGATTCTGCGGATGGCTTCAATCTTGCTGTTGCCGAGATTGTCGATGACAACCACATCGAAGCCGTTGTTGAGCAATTCTACGCAAGTGTGGCTGCCGATGTAACCGGCTCCGCCCGTAACCAGAATAGTGGCTTTCATGATTCGTTTCCTTTATAGTCCGGCGGTTAACGTATCAGCGCTCCAAAATGTCCAGGCCGAGCGCCTCGCCGGGAACATTGGACGGCTGGGCGTCAGGATCGCGCCGCAGGTTGGCGAAATCGAACAATCCTGTGTCGGCCAGTTGCGATGGCGCGATGTTTTGCAGGCTGGCGAATATGGATTCCAGCCGCCCGGGAAATTGTTTGTCCCATAATGTGAGCATTTGTTTCATGGCTTTGCGTTGCAAGTTATCCTGTGAGCCGCATAAGTTGCAAGGAATTATAGGAAATTTTTTAAAAGCCGCAAAGCGGTTAATGTCTTTTTCCCGGCAATAGGCCAGCGGGCGGATGACGATGTTGCGTTTGTCGTCGCTCAGTAACTTGGGCGGCATGGCTTTTAATTTACCGGCGTAAAACATGTTAAGAAACAGCGTTTCCATAATATCGTCTCTGTGGTGGCCTAACGCGATTTTGGTGACGTTATGCTCGCGCGCAAAGCCGTATAAGGCGCCGCGCCTGAGCCTGGAACACAGGCTGCAAGTGGTTTTGCCTTCCGGAATTATGCGTTTGACGATGCTGTAGGTATCGTGTTCGATAATGTGAAAAGGCGCGCCGATGCCGGTCAGGTATGCGGGTAATACATGTTCGGGAAAACCGGGCTGTTTTTGATCGAGATTGACGGCGATGATGTCGAAACCGATGGGCGCGGTTTTTTGCAAATTCAGCAGAATATCCAGCATGGTATAGGAATCCTTGCCGCCGGACAGACACGCCATGACCTTGTCGCCTGGCTCTATCATATTGAAATCGGCAATCGCTTCGCCCACGCAACGGCGCAGGCGTTTTTGCAATTTATTAAACTGGGTGCGGGATTTGTATTCCCGATCGGCCGTTGCTTCCGGGGGTAGCGCCTGATTAGCCCTCATAACGCTGAAAAATCAAGGTGGCGTTA
Organism: Methylomonas sp.; assembly: GCA_050015235.1. GTDB lineage: Bacteria > Pseudomonadota > Gammaproteobacteria > Methylococcales > Methylomonadaceae > Methylomonas. The sequence continues at coordinate 11,519 of JBEKBU010000015.1, forward strand.
GTGCCGCCGAAGCCGAAACTATTGGACATGACGGTATGCAATTCGGCATGGGGCTGATATTCCAGCACGATGGGGATATCGGCGGCTTCCGGATCGAGTTCGGTGATATGCGCCGAGGCGCCGAGGAAATTTTCCAGCATCATCAGCAAGGAATAAATCGCTTCATTGACGCCGGCGGCGCCTAAGGCGTGGCCGGTCAGGGATTTTGTGGAGCTGACCGCCGGTACTTGGCCGCTGCCGAATACCGCGCGCAAGGCTTCCAGTTCGCGGGTGTCGCCGACCGGGGTGCTGGTGCCGTGGGCGTTGATGTAATCAATTTTATGGTTGACGGTGGACATAGCTTGCCGCATGCAGCGCACAGCGCCTTCGCCGGACGGTTGCACCATGTCGTAGCCGTCGGAAGTGGCGCCGTAACCGACCAGTTCCGCATAGATCTTCGCGCCCCGGGCCTTGGCGTGCTCCAGTTCCTCCACCACCAATACGCCGCCGCCGCCGGAAATGACAAAACCGTCCCGCGTGACGTCGTAAGCTCTGGAAGCCGTTTCCGGCGTGTCGTTGTATTTTGACGATAACGCGCCCATGGCGTCGAATAATACCGACATTGTCCAGTGTAATTCTTCGCCGCCGCCGGCGAATACCATATCCTGCTTGCCAAGCTGAATCAGCTCCATGGCGTGGCCGATGCAGTGGGCGCTGGTGGCGCATGCGGAGCTGATGGTGTAATTGACGCCCTTTATTTTAAACGGCGTCGCCAGACAGGCGGTGTTGGTGCTGGACATGGAGCGCGTCACCATGTACGGGCCAACTTTTTTGACGCCTTTGCCGCGCAGCAGATCGGCCGCTTCGACAAGATTGGATGTGGAGGGGCCGCCCGAACCCATGACCAGGCCGGCGCGTTCATTGGAAACCTCCGCTTCTTCCAGGCCCGCGTCGGCTATGGCCTGCTGCATGGCGATGTAATTATAGGCCGCGCCTTCGCCCATGAAGCGCTTGATTTTCCGGTCGATTAAATCTTCGGTATTCAGGTTTAGCGGACCGTATACATGGCTGCGAAAACCCAGTTCCTTATATTCCTCGGCGAAGCGGATGCCGGAACGGCCGCCGCGCAGGGAGGCGACGACTTCATCGCGGTTATTGCCGATGCTGGAAACGATGCCTAAGCCGGTGATTACCACACGCTTCATAAAAACGTCCTAAAAGTCCTGGATGGATGTAAACAGGCCGACCCGCAAATCGGTGGCCTCGTAAATGGGTTTGCCGTCAACCTCCATAATAGCGTCGCCTATGCCCATGACTAGCTTACGCAGAATGACCCGCTTTAAATCTATTTTGTAAGTGACTTTTTTAGCCGTTGGCAGCACTTGTCCGGTAAATTTAACTTCGCCGCAGCCTAAAGCCCGGCCTTTGCCGGGGCCGCCCATCCAGCACAAATAAAAACCGATCAATTGCCACATGGCGTCCAGGCCGAGACAGCCGGGCATGACTGGATCGCCTTGAAAATGGCAGGCAAAAAACCACAGATCGGGATGGATATCGAGTTCAGCTATAATTTCACCCTTGTCGAACTTGCCCCCGGAGTCGGAGATATGGATAATACGATCCATCATCAACATATTCGGGAGCGGAAGCTGTGCGTTTTCCGGTCCATAAAGCTCGCCGCGGCCGGATTTTAACAATTCTTCGCGCGTGAAACTAAACTGTTTCTCCATTAATTTTACCTGAGTTAAAAAGGTTTAAAAACACCCGCCATTATCTAACAGTCAGCGTAAAAAATCAGCTCAATTTTTAATTATTCATGACTTCGATGATCAAATTATCGGGTTTTAAGGTATTTCGCTGCAAGAGTTGTTGATAGATCAGCGTATAAAGCATGACCGAAGATACATAGACGCGGGTTTCCTTATAGGGGATGGTTTCCAGCCAGATGTCGCCAGGCAAGGCTTTGGTTTCCGGCGGCAGCCAGCGTTTTACGCGGTTCGGGCCGGCGTTATAGGCGGCGGTGGCCAGCAAGGGATTGCCGTTAAATTGCTGCAGCAGGTTTTTATAGTAATAACTGCCGTACTTGATGTTTAGCGCCGGGTTGAATAAACTGGTTTCGCCATGCCATTTGTCGTTAAAATCCTGAGCGATTTGTTGCGCGGTTTTCGGCATGATCTGCATCAGGCCCTTGGCGCCGGCCGGCGAATCGGCGCTATCGTCAAAAGCGCTTTCTTGACGGATTAAACCGTAAATCAGCGCCGGATCCAGCTGTTGCTTGTCGGCGGCGTTCTTGATCTCCCCGCTATATTGCAGCGGAAAACGTAAATTGATGTCGTCCCAGGCATTGGCGCGGGCCACCGTAAAAATCGCCAGCGCCCAGCATTGCCACTGCTGAGCAAGTTTTGCCGCCGTTATCAGGTCGTGCTTATCCAGGTTGGCTATGCTGTACCACCATTGTTGTTTGGCTTCCTGCGCTCTGTTGATGGCCAAAAGTTCGGCGCTGACCAGGAATTAGGTTTTTTGCGCCAGTTGCCGGAGTTCGGTATCGTTAACCTGTAGCGGCTGATCGGTCAAATTCGGATTTTGATGGATCTGGTAGGCGGCCATATAGCCGTAAAAACTGCGATTTTTAGCGATTTGCAGAAAAATATTTTCCGCCGTAGCGGTTTGGCCGAGCGCGGATAAAGCCCGGGCCTGCCAATATTGCCATTTGTCGGACTGTTTTTCTTCCATGGTCAGCGTATTAATGGCCTGATTGACCTGCGGCCAGTTTTGCTGGTTTAAAGCGGCGCGCACCATCCATTCTCGGGTTGATGCGTCTTTATCCGGAATTTGCGCGAGTTTATCGTATGCGCGCGTATCCCGTTTGATCGCCAAGGCCACCCCTAAACGTTTATCGGTGTCGGTCTGCGCTTCCGCATCTATCCGGAAGTTTTGCCTTTCAGCCTCCCAGGCGGTTAACGCGGCTGCCGGGTCGCTGTCCAGCCAGCGCTGGATGGCGTGTACGAACAAATCCGCCGCCAGAGGATAAGTACGTTTCCAGTCGTCGGCTTCATCAAGCATGGTCGGGTGTTGATGGAGTTTCAGCCATAAATGCGCATGGGGGTGTTCCTGTTCAGCAAATGTGTTCCGCATGGACTGAGCCAAGGGTAAATTATCCTGGCCGAGCGCCGCCTGAAAGCGTTGCCAAGGTAAATCCGCGGTAAAATCGGGCGAAGATTTGAAAAAAGCGAATAAAGGATCGCACGCCGCCGGCGTCGTCTTGCCCGATAACCAGAATTGCCGGGCAGCGTCCAGAGCGGTTTGCTGTTGGCCGTTTTGATAGTGCGCCAGCGCGTTTAGGCATTGTAATTCCGGGTCGTCGTTATTGCGGTAGTAACGGCTAAATAATGCCCATTGCTGGTTTTTGCCCAGCTGTTTCAGCCATTTTAGCCGTAACAGGCGCGCATAGCGGCTTTGTTCATATCCGGCTAGAAACTGTTGAACCGACTGATCGTCGTCCAGATGTTTTTTTAGCCACTGGTATTGCAAATACGGATAGAGCGGATAGTCTTTTAGGGTTTTCGCCAGTTCAAGGTAGTCGCCGTCCCTATCCTGATAAATGGATTGCTCGGCCCGCAAAAAAGCTTTCCGTTGCGTATCCAGGCTTTGCCCGTATGCCGGGTAAAGCCAACATAGAAACAGTAAATGAGCTAGCGCTAGTCGTATGATAATAGGCGCCATTTTTACCACATAAACAAAAGTCCAACCCCTTGTAATCTTACAGCGTATTTAATCATGCGAATTTTTTCCCATAGGCCGGTAAGCCGATAATTATAGACTATCCGCCGATACAGCAGCGGCATGAACGCGGTTTATTGAACTAAAGCTAAAAAGTTACAAAATTATAAGGGTTTTTGCTGTTAACATAAGCCATTATAATTGATTAATTTTAATATTTATCCTGCATTACCTTGAATACGCCCGTTCTGCCCAGCCAATCCGAATATTCCTGGCGGTATATCTTCGGCATTGCCTTACAGCAAAAAAAACAGTTGCTGATCGGCCATCTACTGGCCATATCGGCTACGGTCTTCAGCGTCCCCGTACCGCTGCTGATGCCGTTGCTGGTAGACGAAGTACTGTTAAACCATCCAGGAACGATATTAAATTTTGTCAACCCCAATTTGCCGGCGGATTGGCGGCAACCCATCGTCTATATCTGCGGCGTATTGCTGGTGAGTCTGATCATGCGCCTCATCGCGCTGGCTTTCAATGTCATTCAGACCCGCCAATTCTCAAATATCGCCAAGGATGTCATTTTTAATATACGCGCCGGACTGATTACGCGTTTACAGCATATTTCCATGGCCGAGTACGAAAGCTTGGGCAGCGGCGCCGTGACGGCTAATCTGGTGACGGATCTGGATACGCTGGACAATTTTATCGGCTCCACGATCAGTAAGCTGCTGGTCGCTTGTTTGACAGTGATCGGAACCGCCGTTATTTTATTATGGATGCATTGGCAATTAGGTTTATTTATTATTTTTTTAAATCCGGTGGTCATTTATTTCGCGCGTGCGATTGGTTCCGGGATTAAAAACCTGAAAGCCAACGAAAATAACGCTTACGGACTTTTTCAACAGGCGCTGATCGAAACCTTGGAAGCTATTAATCAGATCCGCGCCAGCAATCGCGAGCAGCATTATTGCCAACTGCTGATAGACGGCGCTCTGGCTGTTAAAAACCATTCCACGCTGTTCGCCTGGAAAAGCGATGCGGTGGTAAGGCTCAGTTTTCTGACGTTTTTATTCGGATTCGACGTGTTCCGCGCCGCGTCCATGTTGCTGGTTTTATATTCCGGGCTGACTATCGGCGAAATGCTCGCCGTATTCGGTTATTTATGGTTTATGATGGCGCCGGTGCAGGAGATATTGAATATACAGCAAGCGTATTATGCGGCGAAAGCCGCGTTGCGCCGGGTGAATGAGTTAACTAAATTGCGGCTGGAGCCGCAGTATCCGCATCTGAAAAATCCGTTTCGGGATAAAAAAACCGTGGCGGTGCGCGTCGAAAATCTGCATTTCGGTTACCGGGACGAACCGGTGCTGAATGGCATAAATCTGAATATCGCCGCCGGCGAAAAAATCGCCTTGGTCGGGGCCAGCGGCGGCGGTAAATCCACGCTGGCGCAAACTCTGATCGGTTTGTACGTTCCCGGCCAGGGTACAATTTATTATGATGACGCGCCCTTGCATGAAATCGGCCTGGATGTGGTGCGCGAACATGTGGCGACGGTATTGCAGCATCCGGCGCTACTGAATGATACGGTGCGCGCCAATCTGACACTGGGCCGGGCTGTCGCCGAGGAAGAACTTTGGTATGCCCTGGAGCTGGCGCAGTTGAAAACGGCGATCGAGGAAATGGAGGCCGGACTGGATACCGTGGTGGGCCGGCAGGGCGTCCGTTTGTCCGGCGGGCAGCGGCAACGTTTGGCGATTGCCCGCATGATAGTCAGTAAACCGTCGGTGGTGATACTTGATGAGGCGACTTCGGCGCTGGATACCGAAACGGAATTCAAATTGCATCAAGCCATGAATCAATTTTTAAACGGGCGCACTACGCTTATCATCGCGCATCGCTTGAGCGCGGTTAAACAGGCCGATCATGTGTATGTGTTTGAACAGGGCCGGATTTGCGAGCAGGGTAAGCACGAGGCGCTGATTCAGCAAAACGGCCTTTACGCGAAACTGTACGGGGAGTACCAATAGTGGCCACGAAATACGATTTGCATAGCCACTCCAACGCTTCGGACGGTGCGTTAAACCCCACCGAGTTGGTGCTTCGCGCCCGCCGGCAAGGCGTGAACGTACTGGCGCTTACCGACCATGACACCACGGCCGGATTGGCCGAGGCGCGTTTCGCGGCCGAGCTGTCCGAGCTGCGGCTGATTAACGGTATCGAGCTGTCGGCCAATTATGCACAGCAATGTTTGCATATTATCGGCCTGAATATAGACCCTCGGCATCCGCTGTTAATCGCCGGTCTTGACCGGCAGCATCGATTACGCGCGGAGCGCGCCGAAATAATCGCCGAAAAACTTGAAAAGAAACGTATTCCGGGCGCTTACGCCGCCGTCCGGCGCGCAGCCGGCGACGGCGAGATCACGCGTTCGCATTTTGCCGATTTTCTGGTGGCGAACCATTATGTGGCTACGCAGCAGGAAGCGTTCGACCGTTATTTAAACCGGGGGCAGGCGGCTTATGCGCCTACGCTGTGGGCGGAATTGCATGAAGTGGTGGCGTGGATCACGGTAGCCGGCGGCGTTGCGGTGCTGGCCCATCCGATGCGTTACCGGCTGAGCCTGAAATGGCTGCAAAAAGCCTTGCAGGCGTTTAAACAAATGGGCGGTAATGGCATAGAAGTGGTAACCGGCCGGGCGACCGCCGAGGAGATCCGGATAAGTTGCGAATTGGCCGTCAAATTCCAGCTTTATGCATCCGTGGGCTCCGATTTTCATGCGCCGGTATGCGAATGGGTGGAGCTGGGCCGGCTGGCGGATTTGCCTGCCCGGCTGACGCCGGTGTGGGAAATGTTTTAAGGGGAGATATAAATATGTTAAAAGTTTGGCTACGCTTGTTGCTGACTTTACTGTTCAGAGTAAAAGTCACCGGGCTGGAAAATTATGCGCAAGCGGGCAAGCGGGTGTTGATCGTGGCGAATCACACGTCCTTTCTCGATCCGTTATTGCTAGGCGTTTTTTTGCCCGACGATGTTACTTTCGCCATCAACACGCATATCGCGCAACGCTGGTGGCTGAAACCGTTTTTAGGCTTGTCGACCGTGTTTCCGATGGATCCCACTCATCCGTTATCGTTAAAGGCCTTGATTCAGCATTTGCAAAACGATAACCGCACCGTGATCTTTCCTGAAGGCCGCATTACCGCAACCGGTACGTTGATGAAAATATACGATGGGCCGGGCATGGTGGCGGATAAATCCGGAGCCGCGATTCTGCCTATCCGCATCGACGGCGCTCAATACAGCCATTTTTCCAAATTACAAGGCGTCGTGCGCTTACGGTGGTTTCCGCCTGTCGCCATACATATCATGGCCCCGACGCATATCGAAACGCACGGCGAAATGACCGGCAAGCTGCGGCGGAAACACAGCGGGCAAATATTAGCCGATATCATGACCGATATGATGTTCCATACCAGCCATTACCAACGGACGGTGTTTGCCGGATTATTGGAAGCCCGGCGCATATTCGGCGGCAAACATACCGTCGCCGAAGATTTGGAGCGGCGGCCGTTGAGTTACGACGACCTGATTACGCGCGGGATTATTATCGGTAAATTGATCAATAAACTGACCGCCGCCGGCGAAACCGTCGGCGTATTGCTGCCGAATACCTGTAAAACCTTGTTGGTGGTGTTGGGTCTGCAGTTGTATCGGCGCACGCCGGCGATGTTGAATTATTCCATCGGCGTTTCCGGCATGGCTTCCGCATGCCGCACCGCTTGCGTCAAAACGGTGTTAACTTCGCGCAAATTTATCGAGCTGGCCGGCCTTGAAGACGAAGCGGCGGTATTGGCCTCGCGGGTTGCGCTGGTTTACCTCGAAGATTTGGCGGGGGCTGTAACTTTAAAAGATAAACTCCACGGCTGGTTTCTAGGTAAAACCGCCGATATCTGGTACCGCCGCCAAGATTGGCAGGCCGATGAGGCGGCGGTGGTTTTGTTTACCTCCGGTTCGGAAGGCGAACCGAAAGGCGTGGTGTTGTCGCACGCCAATATTCTGGCTAATCATAAGCAGGTGAAAGCCCGTATCGACTTTACGCCGCAGGATACGGTGCTGAATTTTTTGCCGATGTTCCATTCCTTCGGTTTCACCGTCGGTACGCTGTTGCCGGTATTGAACGGCATGACCAGTTTTTTTTATCCTTCGCCGCTGCATTTTGCGGTGATACCGGAAATCGCCTATGAAACCGGCGCGACGATCATGTTCGGCACGAATACGTTTTTCGCCGCTTACGCGAAAAAAGCCCATCCTTACGATTTCCATAAAATGCGCTACATGGTGGCGGGCGCGGAGAAGCTGCAGGAAACCACGCGCAGCCTCTGGTTGAACAAGTTCGGCATCCGGATTCTGGAAGGCTACGGCGCGACGGAAACCGCCCCGGTGACTTCGGTCAACACGCCCATAGACTATAAAGCCGGCAGCGTCGGGCGTTTTATGCCGGGCATGCTGCATAGGCTGGAAGCCGTGCCGGGGATAGAAGACGCCGGCAAATTGCATGTGGCAGGGCCTAATATCATGCTGGGCCATTTTTTACCGGATAATCCCGGCGTGTTGGCGCCGCCTTGTTCCGCTGCGTTTGGCGAAGGCTGGTATGATACCGGCGACATCGTGCATGTGGACGAGGAAGGGTTTATCTTTATCAAGGGGCGCAGCAAGCGTTTTGCTAAAATCGGCGGCGAAATGATTTCGCTGGCCGCCGTCGAACAGTTGGCCTTACTGGCGTGGCCGGAAGCGCAGCATGCGGTTGTCAGCCTGCCCGATCCGAAAAAAGGCGAGCAACTGGTGCTGTTGACGACGCATATTGGCGCTACGGCGCGTTTGTTGGCGCAGTTATCGCCGGGCGCGGCGGCTATCAGTTTGCCGAGAAAACTGTTGGTGCTGGCTAAGCTGCCGGTGCTGGCGACCGGAAAGATCGATTATTCGGCGGCGGCGGATCTGGCCGGTCAATACGTTGGCTCCGGCCTGGACCACGAAGATCATGAATAAATATATTTATCCCTTGCTGGTTGCGCAATTTTTATCGGTATTCGCCGATAACATGGTGTTGTTTACCGTGATCGCCCTGGTGCTGAAAAACGCCCAGGCGCCGGGTTGGTATGTGCCAGCCCTGCAAAGCGTTTTTATCGCCGCGTTTGTGCTGCTGGCGCCTTGGGTGGGCGCTTTCGCCGATAGGCATGCGAAGTCCAGAGTCCTGATCCTGGGCAATTTGATCAAGTCGGCCGGAGCCGGTTTGTTGTTGGTTAATGTCGAGCCCTTAATCGCCTATAGCCTGGTCGGCGTGGGCGCCGCCGTATACAGCCCGGCCAAATACGGGATTTTGCCGGAGCTGGCGGGCCATGAACAATTAGTGAAGGCCAATAGCTGGATAGAGGCGTCGACAATACTGGCGATATTGACCGGCATGAGCGCCGGCGGCTGGCTGGCCGATAAATCGGTTAACCTGGCGTTATTGACGACGATAGGCTTGTTTTTAATTTCGGCGGCCATCGCATTGATTTTACCAGCCAAGGCCTCCGGCATAAAAGTTTCCGGCTCGAAAATCGTCTTGTTTTATTGGGAAATCCGCCGTTTTTTCGCCGCTTCCCGCCCGCGTTTTATCGTGCTGGGCGGCTCGCTGTTTTGGGCCACCGCCGCCTGCGTCCGGGTGATCATCATTGCCTGGGCGCCGCTGGTGCTGATGATGCGCACCAGCAGCGACATAGCCGGTTTGACGTTATTTTTGGCGATAGGCATCGTGGCCGGCGCGGCTATCGCGCCGGCGCTCATTCCGTTGGAGCATCTGCGCCGCGTCCGGGCGCCGGCTTATGTCATGGGCGTCATGATAATCGCGCTCGGTTTAACCGATGCGGTGTGGCCGGCGCGGGCGGCGCTGTTTTGCCTGGGCATGGCCGGCGGCCTGTTCGTCGTGCCGATCAACGCCGCGTTGCAGGAATTGGGCCAGCACAGCATCGGCAGCGGCGGCGCGGTGGCTATGCAGAATTTTTTTCAGAACGTCGCCATGCTGCTGTCCGTCGGCGCCTATACGCTGGCCGCCTCGCTACAGGTGGGGCCGGTAGCGGCTTTACTCGCCCTGGGAGTGCTGCTGATCGCGGCGACGACAGCGCTGTTGTTGCATGTGCCCGAAACAGACGCCGAGTAGTTGGTTGAGCGGGTGTATTCCAGTCGTGATTTACCCGTTTAATTTCCTTGAGTTCGAAGATTTAAAACAACGAGCAAAACACGCCACGTTTTCAGATTGAAAATCACCAGCTGTTCCAATACGATTACGCAAGGATTGTTGGCTTTTCTCCCATTAATCCCAAGCCAAGAGCTTGGCGCTTCTCACTGCGGCGGTGGCGGGGGCGAGCCGGGTGGAGGCGGCGGCGGAATATTCGCGGCAGGGGGCGCCGATTGATAAGGCGCCGTATTTGGATAGGGGGATTGATTTGAGAATCGCCCCGATACCGGCACTTGATGGCCTTTGGCGTACATGCATTGCAGATAAGCGTCGTCATAGCGCTGCTGCGTAGCATTCATGGAGCCGCCGGAGGCGCCAAGCCCCATGACGCTGCCGGCCACCAATCCGCTGCCGGCGCCTATAGCCGCGCCACGGCCTCCGCCGACCGCCGCGCCCAGAGCGGCGCCGAGCAGCGTACCGACAACCGCGCTGCCGACTCCACTTTCAACCGCGGCGTCATTGGCTGTCGTTCCACCCAACTGAGAATCGGCAAATTGCCGGCAGATAACATCGTCATTACGAAATTGATCAAAAGACTGGCCGGACGCCGGCAGCACCATCACGCTGGGGCCGGTAGGCACGCTTGCACAGCCACTTGCCAGCAGCAAGATCGACAAAGATAAGGTTGCGGGTTGGGGAATTAGCGACATATAGTGATTCCTTGATGAGTTGCGTAGGTTAAACCTAGTATACGGTATTTTGACAGCCTTTTAGAATGGACTTATGAGTCCCGGTAATCATATCGACTGACGGCAATAGGCTGATAGTTCTCTTTGGCGGGCGAACGGTTAACAGATAATTTATGAAGTATCCAGATCCATTTTCGTAATCGAATTTCATCCGGTAGGAGAGGGTGATTTACATCCAGCGCCAATAGTTTTCTATGTCAACAGCTTGAAAAAGCTTTTCGGCGCGCCGCAAATCGGACAACTCCAATCTTCCGGGATATCTTCCCAGCGGGTTCCAGGGGCGATGCCGCTATCGGCGTCGCCTTTGGCCTCATCGTAGAGATGTTCGCATACCCGGCAATGGTATTTTCTATATTCGGACATGCGATGATTTACTTTTGAAATCGGTTTCAGTCGGGCTGATATTGAAAAAGCCACCCAAGGTTTCCACCAATTTTTAGATATCGGCGCCGATGATTTGCGTCTGATATTAAACCGCTTGCAATTGTTGTCCGTACAAAAAAATATCGGCGGCATAAATTGTGGCGATATCATGCGGCGCGGCATTATTAGCGTCGAATACTCTACCGAAGTTGAAGCGGCCTGGCTGCTGATGCACGAACATGGCTTAAAAGTGCTGCCGGTATTGGATCGCAATAAACGCGTGGTCGGCATCGTGACGCGTTACGAATTTTTAAAACATCTAAAACTCACTCCGCATAGGAATTTTCAGGAAAAATGGCTGGCGTTTATCAAACCCAGTCCCGACCCCACAACCGATAAACCGGAAGCCATCGGACACATCATGACTCGCCAAGTCAAAGTCCTCGCCGCCAGCGCTCATATTGCCGAACTGGCGCCGCTGGTAATCAATGAAGGCCATCATCATGTGCCTATCGTCGATGATAAAGGGCGCTTTATCGGCATGGTATTTCAAAGCAGCCTGTTATCGGCGTTGTTCAATAATAAGAAGTCGGTGGTCGCATGCAAGGAATTACAGGATTGATGGAATGGCGCTCACAGAGCGCCGGCTACACCGCCCCAGACCACGATAATGACCGCATCTGCCGCGAATTAAGTTACAATTTTAATCTTGGTCGAATGCTTAAATTTTATCCTGAAAATTGAGGTAATATGAATCAAAATGTTTTTAGGCAGACCATGAAGAACATACCCGGTCTCGAAATTCCGAACTGATCACTGCCCTAAGTGGAATAACCATGTTGTCATTGAAAATAGAATACGATGTGCCGGAAGACCGTAGCTTACATATCCAATTGCCGCAAAATATCAAACCCGGTAAGCATGAGTTTGTATTGGTTATGGATAGCGAAGCTATAAATCAGGCGTTCTCGCCTAGCGAGCAATTCAAAGAGCTAATCGGTTCTCTTTCATGGACGGAAGAACCGCTTGCTTATCAACGCCGAATGCGTGATGAATGGCAATGAGATTCGTCCTGGATACTAACGCACTTATATTTTCTCCATGATCGCTTGGAGCAGCCTTTGCCTTTCGGCAATTATTATTTTTCTATCATTACTGAAATCGAGCTATTTTCTTATCCGCACATCACCCAAAACGAAACAAACAATATCCGGCGGTTACTAGCAGCCATGACAAGGGTAGAATTAAACACGCAGGTGCGCGACAAGACGATAGCTGTTCGGATTGCTAATCGCTTGAAACTGCCTGACGCAATCGACCCACAAACGACGTTCGTTCCCAAGCCACGAACAGCAAGAAATCGCCAGAAAGCTATCGGTTGTCTTTGAAGGTTCAAATGATAACGTTTGCTCAAGTTTTCAGCATTTAGGTGATGGTCAAACAACAGTGACTTTAATTTCCTGAATTGCCGCTAGCTTTTTATCGCCTGTCAAAAACTGATCCGCGCCGGACGTTATAGCGCAAGCCAATTGAATGGCGTCGGGTGTGCGTAATGAACCCGAGTGGTTGGCGCGCAACTCGGCGGCTATGTCGATGACGATGGCGTCGAGTTCGATAATTGCCAAACTGTGCAGCTGAAAAAAACGGTCGTAACAATCCAGCAATGCCGAGTTTCTGGATTTCAGCGGTAGTACCCTGCATTCCAGAAAAGACAAGCGCGACACTACCAGCTGTCCGTTCGATTTCAATGCCTCATCGACCAGTAAGCGGATTTTCCGGCCTTGTTCCTGTTGCGATACGATCAAATAAATAATGCTGCAAGCGTCCAGGAATAGTTTCACGGCCGATCCCATTCGTCACGCAAAGTTTGAAATTCGGCGTTTATTTCCGCGTCGCTGCGTTGGCCGACCGGCAGACTTTGCAGAAAACTCAACATAGCCTCGTTTGCGCCAGTATCTATTGCTGAATAGGGTTTTGATTCCAGAAATTCGACAAAATGCAGGACTTCCAAAGCTCTGGCTGTTGGCAAGGCTTTGACGTGTTGGTAAATAGTGTCAGCGATGTTCATTTTAAAATCCTCAATTATTGAACAGTAGTTGTTCAGCGGTTGCGGCTATTACTGTTGAAACGCACTTTTTATATTTGTCGTATAGCCCGCGTAGCCACGATTAGCGTTAGCGTAATCGTGGGAATGATAAGCTTTCGGCATAGCGGAGCATTTTTCCCTCGGTTACGCTTCGCTAACCGAGTCTACGAGGGTTGGCTTATAAAGGTGCTAAACCTGTCATTTAAAAAAAAAGACTGATTGACCGCTCATGGCCGACCACTTCCTTTGACAACCAGTCTCTAATTGCATCAATTTAGAGCTTAACTCGCCGACGGATGCGCCGGCAAGTATCCTGCGCATTAGTACCGCTCCGTAGGCTACTCATGTTCACCCGGCGCCGGCCTGCTCCGCCTGGCTAACCAACAATACTGAACACCGCCCCCAAGGCGGCGCCGGCCACGCCGCCCCAGACCACCAGCCAGCCAAGATGCTCCTTGATAATGTCCTGAACGATTTCTTTCACTATTTGCGGCGTTAACTCGCCGAGCCGTTTGTCGATGACGATTTCGATTTTGCCGCTTAAATCCTCGCCGATCTTATGTGCGTTCAAACCCTGTTGCAGCGCCAGTTTAAAAGGTTCGGAATCGACCATTTCCGCCAAAATAATCCGCATTTTCTCGGTAATAGGCTCTTTAAGCGGGGCCAGGGCTTCTTCTCCGCCCATCATCGCCAGCATGCCGCCGAATTGCGAACCCATGATGGCGCCGACCAGCCCCTCATAAATTTTGTCGTAATCGACCGCGGCCAGCAGAGGTTGCAGATTAAGCACCTTGCCGCCTTGCCGCTCCTCGCTCTCGACAAATTGGGCGATATTATCGACCGTGAAAAACTGCTTCATCATCAGGGATTTGATGGAGGTCTTGAATTCCTCGAAGCGATCCGGCACCACGCCCGAACCGTATAAATACGGCACTTTTTCGAACAGCATATAAATGGCCAGCCAATTGGTGACGGCGCCGGAAAATGCAAAAAACCCAATGGATTTAAGCGTATGCGATAATACCGGGCTGATATAGCCCAGTATTATGATCAATACGGCCACTGCGTTTGTTAATTTACTTTTATCGATGGTATGGTGCATGGCTCCGCTTAAATGTAACGATTAGAATCCAAAATTTGCCGGGTATTTGTTAAAATGTAATCAATTCCCGCTATACTTCAGCATTAACAATCCAAAGATCATGCTTGTTGCATAAACTGAGCGCAAAGATCAAGCCGCTGTAATTTTTAAGGGTAAAAGTAGAGACGGCGGCCTGATCTTTAGCCGGATCGAACATGTGTTCGTGAAGAAATTTATAGTCTTTGTCTAACAAAACATGTTTAACTATATAATGTTCGTAGGCTTTCATTTCATGCGGAGTAACAATTTTTATGCTGATTTCATCAGCGTTTTTACTGATCTCGATGTTGGGCAAATGGGTAGCCTCTTTCCCGGCCCAGCGTCCGAGCGCTTCTTTATTATAATAAATATCGGCCGCCGGCGGTACGTCGGGTTTAGCGGCCCGCGCCTGATAGGCGACGGACTCCAGCAGGCCGGCGCCGGCGACAGAGGCGCTTATACGGATAAAATCTCGGCGTTCCATATTAATCTCCTGAAAAATTGATGAAATTGTTTATAACCACGCTTGCAGTTTACAACATTAATTATACTAACGCATTTCATGACCGAGTTTTTATTCCGGCGGCATGAATCCGGGCATATGAAGCGGCAGCCATATCAATCGGCTGATGAGAAAACCATACAATACCGATATATTTAAATGAATATTCTACATAAAGCCCATCCTTGGCACGGCATACATCCTGGTGATGGCGCGCCCTCCATCGTCACCGCCTTTATTGAAATCGTCCCGTCGGATACCGTGAAATATGAGATTGATAAAGCCACGGGTTATTTAAAAATCGACCGGCCGCAAAAATTTTCAAACATGATACCGACGCTGTACGGTTTTATTCCGCGCACTTATTGCGCTGAAAAAGTAGCCGAGTACGCTGAAGCCAAATCAGGCAAAAAAGTCCTCAAGGGCGACGGCGATCCGCTGGATATTTGCGTGTTGAGCGAGCGTAGCGTGACGCACGGCGATATTCTGCTGCAGGCGATTCCTATCGGCGGTTTCCGGATGCTGGATTGCGGCGAGGCCGACGACAAAATCATCGCCGTGATGCGCGGCGACGAGTTCTATAGGCAATGGCGGGATGTTTCCGATTGCCCGGAATCTTATATTAACCGGCTGAAACACTATTTTTTAACCTATAAACATCTGCCGTCCGAAGTCAACGAATGTGAAATCACCAATGTCTACGGCCGTGAAGAAGCGCATGAGGTTATTAAAAGATCCATGGCGGATTATCAATATCATTTCGGCTGCCAAGACGCGCAATAAACGCTTCACTCCGTAAAATCCTTAATAATTGCACAATTTCTGCGAATTGTATGCGCTATTGCGGCGTACTCTGTTCTCATGAAACCGGAAACGCCTGTTTCGGGTCTTTTTAATGAATGGGAGAGCGTTATGTTTAAAAAAATCTTGATTACCGCTATGGTAATGGCAATTCCTTTTTCCGTTTCCGCCGCCGCGCCCGATGGGCCGGATAAGGGTGGACCTGGATGGCATGAGGGCAAAAGAATGGAATATATGAGCAAGGAATTAGGCTTGTCCGACGACCAAAAAATCAAGCTTGAAGCCATTATGAAAACCAATCATGAAAAATTCAAGGCGATGCGCGAGGAGAACGATAAGCAAGTCGAGGCGATTTTAACTAAAGACCAGATCGCTAAATATGAGGAAATGAAAAAAAAGCATCATGAAAAATGGAAAAGCCGCCACGAAGGCGAACCCGCTAAAAATTAACCCCGGCCACTCATCCGTATAGCCCGGCGTGGCGGAAAACGCCCGTGGGTCGCATAACAAAGTTGTAAAGGGGAGGGCTTCAGCGATGTTTTTAAAGAATTTTACCCGCATGATGGTGGTAATTTCCCTGATTTTTTTTTTGGACGCCCTGCGCCAGATCAGCAAATGTAGGGCCTATTTCAGGGCCTTGGCAAACAGATCAAGCGCGGCCTTACGCTCCCGGTGAAGATAAAATCGGCGCCCCGGTTGCAATTCTTGGGGAAAACACCGGCATACTGCTGATCAATCTGGAGCGAAATCAGGCTTGGCGCTATGTGGCGAAAGCCCTGAGCCGGAAGCATGTCGAAATCGTGGAGCGCAACCTGGATCAGGGTTATTTCTATGTCGAATACGACCCGGATGCGAAAAAAATGAAATCAAAAACTTACTGGGATGAGCTGGTGTTTTTATTCGGCGACGATCCCAGTAATGAAATCGAATACCGGGTCAGTTTATCTCAGGTTAAGCCTAAATCGACTGAGATTAGTATTCAGGATATCAAGGGCGAAATGCTGTCGAATAAGCCAGCCGGCAGTTTACTCCAATTAATCGCCGACGGCGTTAATCAGGATGAGCTTATTAACTCATCAGAAAACTCCAAACATTATCAATGACAAATAATTATTTTCTACTATACTGGATTAAGATAGTTTGGTATAGTCGCTATCAGCATGCCTAATGCCGTTTAGTTGAGCCGTTCGTGGTGAGCTTGTCGAACGGTTAAGCCTTAACATAACGGCATCGGCGGTAAGCCCGCTAGACTTATCGGATTTTTTCCGTTTTCAATGAAATAATGGAGGTAAAAAACATGGCGCTTTCCATGGATTTTGATGTTTTCTTTAACGAACGCATCGCCGATGAAATGCTCTGCGGATTAAAGGAATGGGTGGATTTTTCAATTGATTACAGCGAACATACGGTAGTCGAACATAGCTGCGGCAATTGTTCTTACTTTGTGAAAATTAATACCGAATCGACGTCCGGTTCGGAAATCGAAGTCGAAAAAAAAGTTGTGGAAGCCTTATGGAAAAACTTGAAAATTCCGCTGGTCGCCTACGGCAGCATGAACGATCAATGCGTGAGATGGGCGGCGGACAGTAGCGGCATCAGCAGCGTTATCATATAGCTGTTTCAAACGTCTTCCTGTTCCTGCGGATCGAACCGGTAACCCGCCCCGTATACGGAATGTATCAATTCCTGATTCGGCACTAAATCCGCCAGTTTTTTTCTTAATTTTTTGATATGGCTATCTATGGTTCTATCCGAGACGATGCGCTGGTCGGGATAAATCAAGTCCATTAATTTCGACCGGGAAAAAATCCGCTCCGGCTGCTGAATCAGGGTTTGTAAAAGTTGAAACTCGATGGAAGTCAGTTCGATTTCCCGGTCTTCGTTGCAGACACGGAAACTGTGGGGATTGAGTCTTAATTTCGAGCTGAGTTTGATGGTTTCGGCGGCCGGCGTCCGCGCCCGGCGCAGCACCGCCTTGACCCGCGCCACAACTTCGCGCGGACTGAAAGGTTTGCAGATATAGTCGTCGGCGCCCATTTCCAGACCCAGCAAGCGATCGATTTCCTCCACGCGCGCGGTGACGATAATAATCGGCACGCCGCTGAAGCCGCGCACTTCCCGGCAGATATCCAGGCCATCCAAGCCGGTCAACATTAAATCCAGCAGAATTAAGTCGGTATGGTTTTGTCTGATCCACGGCACGGTTTCCAGACCGTTAGTTAATACCGTCGTTGCAAAACCCGCGTTTTTCAGATAGTCCGACTGCAAACTGGCTAATTTTAACTCATCTTCAACAACTAAAATGTGGCTCATGCGCTGATTGGAAACTCCACTTCAATTTTGACGCCCTGCAAGCCGGAGGGTAAGGCTTGGATTCCGCCGTGATGCGCCTGGACAATATTCCAGCAAATCGCTAATCCTAAACCGGCGCCGCCCCGATGCCTATTCCGCGAGCTGTCCTGTCTGTAAAAGCGGTCGAAAAGTTTAGGCAAAACGTCTTCGGGCACGCCCGGCGCACTGTCGGCAAAAATAAACCGGACATGCTCCGCTTGCCGCGTAACGGATATTTCCAGCCGGCCCTGGCGGTCGGTATAATTTAAACTGTTAGTCAGTAAATTCTTGAACAGCTGCGATAGACGGTCGGGATCGGCGTAAATGGTAACAGAATCCGGCAGGGTATTGGTATAGCCGATGTCTATTTGTTTGTTTTGAAAGGCCGGCTTCATTGCTTCCAGGTCTTCCGCTAATATTTCCACTGGATGGATAAGCTCTT
>JBEKBU010000016.1:0-29371 GCA_050015235.1 Methylomonas sp.
GCAGGATAGTCGATATAATGGATAACCATACCGCGGTCAGCCGCTACCGGGCAAGCGTTTTGGAAACCCTGCCGGAACATGTGCTGATTCCCGGTTTGATTAATTGCCACACGCATGCCGCCATGTCGCTGCTGACCGGATATGCGGACGATTTACCGTTGATGGAATGGCTGCAAAATCATATTTGGCCGGCGGAACAGAAATGGGTCAGCGCTCAATTCGTAAGAGACGGCGCCGATCTGGCCATGGCCGAAATGTTGCGCGGCGGAACGACTTGTTTTAACGATATGTATTTCTTTCCGGAAATCGTCGCCCAGCAAGCGGCGCTGCATGGGATCCGCGCCAATATCGGCCTGATTGTGTTCGACTTTCCGACGGTCTGGGCGGAAAACGCCGATGCTTATCTGGATAAAGGGCTGGCCTTGCGCGATCAACTTCGGCATGAACCCCTGATCAGCGCTTCGTTCGCCCCGCATGCGCCATATACGGTTTCCGATGCGCCGTTACGGAAAATCCGCACATTCGCCGATGAAATGGATTTAACCGTGCATATGCATGTGCACGAAACCGCTCATGAAGTGGCGGCGCAATTGCAGGCCACCGGCCAAACCCCATTACAGCGCTTGCAGGCTATCGGTTTGCTTAATTCTTCGTTTATGGCGGTGCATATGACGCAACTATCGGACGGCGAAATCGATTTTTTCGCGCAAACCGGCGCCCATATCATCCATTGCCCTGAATCCAATCTCAAACTGGCCAGCGGTTTCTGCCCGACGGCGAAATGCCTGGCGGCCGGGATTAACGTCGCCTTGGGTACGGACGGCTCCGCCAGCAATAACGATCTGGACCTGCTAGGGGAAATGCGCACCGCCGCGCTGTTGGCCAAGGGCGTTTCCGGCGATCCCAGCGCGGTACCGGCCATGGAGGCGTTGAAAATGGCGACCATCAACGGCGCCAAGGCGTTGGGGCTAGATATGGAAATCGGTTCGCTGGTCATAGGCAAATCGGCCGATATAACGGCCATCGATTTAAGCGCCCCGGAAACGCAACCGGTTTTTAATCCGCTGTCGCATATTGTTTATGCCGCGAGTAGGGAACAGGTATCCGATGTCTGGGTGGCCGGCAAACATTTGCTTAAACAACGCCGGTTAAGTACTCTGGATATCGGCGAGCTTAAGCAGCGGGTCGCCGTCTGGCGGCAGCGCCTGACGGAAATCAACTAGAGCCGATGGCAAATAACCTAGTAATATAGTAAACTATTCTTAACCAAAAGGTGTGCCGCTATGACCGCAAAAACTAACGTACATCAACACGAAATCAATAAATTCAGCTCCCGCGCCGAGCGTTGGTGGGATATGAACGGCGAGATGAAAACCTTGCATGACGTCAATCCGTTACGCATGCAATTCATCCGCCAATATGCCGAGCTGGCCGGCAAACGGGTGGTTGACGTCGGCTGCGGCGGCGGCATCCTGACCGAGGCGCTGGTCGCGGCCGGCGCGGAGGCCTTGGGTATCGATCTGAGCGCGGATTTAATCGAGATTGCCGACTTACATGGTCTTGAATCGGGGCTGACCGCCAGCTATGAGGTCGTCAGCGCCGAAGAATTAGCCGATCGGCAAGCCAGCGCTTTCGATCACGTCTCTTGCATGGAAATGCTGGAGCATGTGCCTGACCCGGCAGCCATTATCGACGCTTGCGCGCGTCTGGTCAAACCCGGCGGCGGCGTGTTCTTTTCCACCCTCAACCGGGCGCCGAAAGCGTATTTGCTGGCGATACTGGCGGCCGAACATCTGCTCAACATGGTGCCGAAAGGCACTCATGATTATAAAACCTTCATCAAACCCGCCGAACTTTGCGCCATGGCGCGCCGCGCTGGGCTGGAGCTGCGCGCTTTTGCCGGCATAGAATACAATCCGTTCAGCAAACGTTTCAGTTTGGGCAAGGATATTCAGGTAAATTATCTTGCCGCCTTCGTGCGGCCCGAATAAATCATGACCGATTTTAAACTCGACTGTGTTTTGTTTGATCTGGACGGTACGTTGGTGGACACCGCCCCGGACCTGATTGCATGTTTGAATAAAGCGCTGGCCGCCCATGCCATGGCCGAGATTGATTTTCGGGCCGCCAAACCGTTAATTTCCCACGGCGCGTTAGCCATGATCAATCTGGCCGCCGGCGATGCGGACGCCGGATTAAAAACCCGGATGCAGGAATATATGCTGGACTGTTATGAACAAAATATCGCCATACACAGCCGATTTTACGACGGCATTACCGAAACCTTGGCCGAAATTGAATCCCTCGGTTTGAAATGGGGCGTGGTTACCAACAAACGCCTACGCTTTACGCTGCCGTTAATGGCGGCCTTACAGCTGGAAAAGCGCGCCGCGTGCATAATCGGCGGCGACAGCACCGCCTATAGCAAACCCCATCCGCAACCGTTATTGGCCGCCTGTTTGCAGGTGGGCGTAAAACCGGAAAATTGCGTCTATATCGGCGACGCCGCCCATGACATTAGCGCCGGGAAAAGCGCCCACATGAAAACGCTGGCCGCCGTGTATGGCTATCTGCAACCGGCCGACCGGCCCGAAAACTGGGGCGCGGATGCTTTAATAGAGCATCCGCGCCAATTGCTGAACTGGATACGCGGCTCGTTATGTTACTAACCGGTCAAGCCATACTCATCACCGGCGCCGGCGGCGGGCTCGGCGGGGCCGCCGCTTTGGCCCTGGCCAAACAGGGGGCCGATATTATCTTGCTGGATAAAAGCATTCCTAAACTGGAAATCGTCTACGACGCCATAGTGGCGGCCGGCGGCCCGGAACCCGCGCTTTATCCGTTCGATCTGGCCGGGGCCAGCGAGGAACAATATCTGGAGCTCGCCGAAACGCTTAAACAACGCTATACCGCCTTGCAAGGCCTGTTGCATGCGGCCGTCGAGTTCAGCGCCTTTACGCCTATCGCGATTCACGGCACGCTGGATTGGGGGCATACGCTGAATGTCAATCTTAACGCGGCGTTCCTGTTGTGCCGCGTGCTGTTGCCGGTGCTGCAAAACAGTCCGCGGGCGTCGATAGTGTTTATATCCGATTCGGCGGCCCGGCAGGGCAAAGCGTATGCCGGCGCTTACGGCGTATCTAAAATCGCGCTGGAAGGGTTCGCCGGCATCCTGGCGGACGAATTGGAAGCGGGCGGCAAAATCCGCGTTAATACGTTGACGCCGGGGCCTATCAATTCGCCGTTGCGGAAAAGAGCTTATCCCGGCGAAGACAAAACCCGATTGCCGGCCATGAGCAGTCTGGAGCCGCTGTTTATCTATCTATTCAGCGCCGCCAGCCTGGGCGTGACCGGCCAAACAATAGACGCGCAAACTTTTAAAATTTAAGGAGGGGGGCTATGGCGGCAGAAAGAGAAGTAGTGATTTTATCCCGCGACGTTAATATCGTCACCATACCGGACGGTTTTCAGGGTATGTTGCGCAAAGGCCAGGAAGTCACCATCCATCAGTCTTTGGGCAGCAACTATACGGTAATCACCGATTACGGGCATATGGTGCGCATTTCCGGCGCGGATGCGGACGCCTTAGGCAAGGAACGGCATGAATTGCAGACGTTGGTGGCGGAATCGGACAGTCAGGCCGTTGAAAAAAACTGTTGGGAAGTGATGAAAACGGTTTACGATCCGGAAATTCCAGTCAATATCGTCGATTTGGGCTTGGTTTACCATTGCTCGGCTACGCCTAACGCGGCCGGCGGCAATGACGTGCATATTCAGATGACGCTTACCGCGCCGGGTTGCGGCATGGGGCCGGTGATTCAAAGCGATGTGGAGAAAGCCATCCGCGCTTTACCTGGCGTGGCGGCGGTAAATGTAGAAGTCGTGCTGGACCCCCCCTGGTCGCGGGAAATGATGTCCGAAGTCGCGCAAGTGCAATTGGGGTTGTATTGATAAATCCCCCTCTCAATCTCTCTTTTTCAAACGGGGAAGCGGATGCGCTTTAATGCTCAAAAGCTGGACGGGGTATTTACCCCGTCCGTAACGTTTTCGCTCTCGCCACAATTCCAGCAAACCAGCAAGTTGTTCGAAACTTCAAGGACGGGGTAAAATACCCCGCCCTTATCCATCTATTTCTAAGGAATAATTATGAGTTTTCGTGCGCTAATGGTCTTGCAGACCGGTCTGCTTATCAGTTCCGCGGCTTACGCCTGGGGGCCGGAAGGGCACGCTATCGTGGCGGATATTGCCGAAGCGCATCTAAGCGCCGCGGCGCTGAGCGAGGTAAAAAACCTGCTGGCTTTGGAAGGCCATGAAAATCTGGATGAAATATCTTCCTGGGCCGATCAGACTCCGCCGAAAACTCCCGCCAACGCGCTGTGGCATTATGTAGACATTCCCTTGCACGAGCCGCATTACCAAGCGGATAGGGATTGCCAGCGCGACGCCTGCGTTGTGAAAAAACTCGGCGAATACGCGTTACTGCTGGCCGATAAATCCAAAGATAAGCAGTCGCGCCTGGAAGCGTTAAAATGGCTGACGCACTTTACCGGCGACATCCACCAACCGCTGCATGCCGAAAACAATGCCGACCAGGGCGGTAATCAGGTTAAACTGAGTTATTTCGGCAAACACACCAATCTGCACAGCATTTGGGACGGCGCCATCCTCGAACAGGCCTTGAATCTGCGCTTGGGGCCGAACTTCACTTTCGATCATGCGCTGGTCAGGCAAACTGCTAACCAGCTGAACGGCATGATAAAAGAATCGGAACTGGAAAGCTGGTCGCGCCCAGACTTGCTGAACGCCATCGACAATTCAGCCGGCGCCTGGGCGGAAGAATCGCATACCCTGGCGCTGGTTGCCTACGACAATCTGCCGGCCATTCAAACCGTCGATGGCGAAGCCAAATATCAAAGTGTTGTGTGGCCTGTGGCGCGCACTCAGTTACAAAAAGCAGGCATACGTTTGGCGGAGCTGTTAAACGAAGCCTTGCGCTAAAGCAGGCGCTTCAAGTCCGCTTTCTACTTCTGTACCATAAAAAGCCGACGATGCTAAGACCTATCGCCGGTAGTAATCCTATAAAAGTTCTTGGCCCGAACAGATTCAGGGCGCCGTTATTATCCGGATATTTAAATTTGGCGATAATTCCCAGCTCCGGATCGGTAATGTCGATTTTGATCGATTTGGCGTCCAGATTTAAAAACTGCACTTCGCTATCATCGAAAGGTTTGATATTGCGGGTATCGGAGTTGGCCTGGGCCGGGAACAGCGCCGTTTTGCTCAAATGAGCGGAGCCGAAATGTTCGGCCAATTCCGCTTCCAGTTCGGCCGTGGTTTTGCCGTCCGTATTGATATGCACCGGTTTTTCATTATCGATGCTGACAATAATTTCACCCTTGGAAGCCGTGTAGGCGGTACGTGTCGTCATATCGTCTATATATTCCACGTCGGCGCTATAAACCAGATCGAGCGCTACTTCCACGCCGGCCTGACTAAAACTTTTGTCCACCATATCGTAGCGTAAAGCCTGATTGCTGTAATCGCGGACCGTCACATTCGTCAGCGAATAACCGGCTTTATTGAGGATGGTAAACGCCGACTGTTCCTGGGATTGTTCAATATTGACGCCGCGCCAGCTCGGGTCAAGCTGGATTAAGCCGTCTTTCATGGCGGTCACCAGTTTTTTGGTGACCAATGTTCCGGAATCCGGGCCGTCGAATTTTTTTCCGTTCAAAAAAGTTAACGCATAGACACGGTATAATTCGCCTTTATCTACCCGCCATTCGACTGTAAAAGAAAACAATGAATCGACAGCTTTTTTAGGATAACTGGTATGTAGGCGCAGCTTATCCTGACCGCCCGGCGTACCGGCGGCCAATGCCGGCGTGCCGGCGCCCGCCGCTAAACAGACGATACAGATGACTAAATAAACAGTGGTTAAGCGTTTCATAACTATTCTCTACCAGGAAAGCTACGCACGTTAGCACAATGCGGTAAGATAGAAAAGATACTTTTTTTGATTAATCGAGTCTTTTTTTACACATGCTATCACCTAACGAATTCGTCAACTGGTTTCGCTCATCCTCGCCCTATATCCACGCGCATCGAAATCGCACGTTCGTGATATTTTTCGACGGCGCGGCGGTTGCCGAAGCCAATTTCGACAAACTCATCCACGATTTCGCGTTATTAAAAAGTCTGGGCGTCCGCTTGGCGCTGGTGCACGGCATACGCCGGCAAATCGACGAACGCTTGCAACAGCAAGGCGATGTGGCGCGGTTTCATCATCATTTGCGCATTACAGACGCCGCCACGCTGCAATATGTTAAGCAAAGCGCCGGTTTAGTGCGCGTTGAGATCGAAGCGTTGCTGTCGATGGGCATATCCGGCTCGCCGATGGCCGGCGCGAAAATCCGGGTGGCGTCCGGCAATTATGTAACCGCCAAACCATTGGGGGTGCTGGATGGCGTGGATTATCGCCATACCGGCAAAGTACGCCGGATCGACAGCCAGGCCATCCATCAGCAGCTCGCTCAAAATAATCTGGTGCTGATTTCTCCGGTCGGTTATTCCCCCAGCGGCGAAATTTTCAATCTGTCCGCCGAAGAAGTGGCGACCGAAGTGGCGGTGGCTCTGCAAGCCGACAAGCTGATTTTGCTGACCGAACAAGACTGCCTATCGCCGTTGGATGGCGGCCACATCCAGCAACTCACTATAGACGAAGCTGGAGCATTGTTGAACAGGACGCCCGGATTGCCGGAAAATCTGGCGCGCTCCTTACAGGCCGCCCGGCAAAGTTGCGAACAAGGCGTGCAGCGCGCCCATTTAATCAATCGCCATATCGACGGCGCATTGCTGCTGGAGCTGTTTACCCGCGACGGCATGGGAACGCTGATCAGCGCCAACGCCTTTGAAAGCATCCGTCCGGCCAGCCTGGAGGACATCGGCGGCATTATGGATTTAATCAAGCCTTTGGAGGAGCAAGGCATACTGGTCAAACGCTCCCGCGAAAAGCTGGAAATGGAAATCGCCGATTATATTGTCATAGAGCGGGACGGGCTGATTCTAGGCTGCACGGCGTTCCACGTCATCGGCGACGCTATCAGCGCCGAGATAGCCTGCCTGGCCGTGCATCCGGATTATCAGAACAGCGAACGCGGCCATAATCTGCTCGACTATCTAACCAAAAAAGCCGCGCAACAAGGCATTAAGCGCCTGTACGTGCGCACCACCCAAACCCTGCACTGGTTTATCGAGCGCGGTTTTGTCCTCTGCGAACTGAGCGATTTGCCCTTAGCTTTGCAAAACAGCTACAACCATCAACGTAATTCCAAATTATTGTATAAAAACGTTGAAAATTTCGACTCCAAAGCCAATGTAATTTCCGCCGCTTGACTTAAAGCGGCGTAACTATCCAACGAATTTTGAGCTAGCGTCAGCTATTCGGCTTTTGAAAGTTTAGTCACCCGGTGAATAGTTACAAAGCGGCAAATAGACCATTTTTACTTTCAATAACAGCACGTAGGCTGGGTAGAGCAGAGCGAAACCCAGCATTGCTAACTAATCAACGCATGAAGATAGCCAGCTACCGCCAATTTGGTCAGCTACCGGTAGGTTTTTGAGCGTTCAGCCATAGGAATATTTAGCTATTAATTTTTAATTGCCGCAAAACATGGTGAACCCTAAATCGCAATTGATATTGATTATCATTTTTATTATCATATAATTCCCACATATCAAGTAATACTTCCTGTCCGAACGGTTAAACATTGCCTATCATTTATTTCTTCACGCGCAATCCTAAAGCCGCCCCAAAAGCTTTGTTGGGCCTTTTCATAATGATTACGCTATTAATCGCCGCTATTGCCCAAGCTAACGAACGCGCGCCGGCCAAGGAAGAATTCCCTATCGACGACGTGCCGGGTTTTTCCTTTATGCGCACGCTTAGCGAACTTGATCTGCACGATTTGCAGGACGAATCCTGGAACGCGTACGGCCAAGGCACTTATATATCGCAATGGCACCCGGCTTTCCCCGCCGCTTACACCAATCTCGGCGGCAGCCCTAACTCGCTGCTGCCGAACGCGCAGAACGCCTTTACCGGCACGGTGACTTTTTTCGGCGGGCTAAAACTTTGGGAAGGAACCGAACTGTACGGAGCGCCGGAAATGATATCCGAAACCCCTTTTGCAAATCTAAAGGGGTTAGGTGGCGCTATACAGGATTTTGAATTTCAAAAATCCGGCACGGCGCAACCCACCTGGTACCGGTCGCGGGCTTATTTGCGGCAAACGTTTAATTTCGGCGGAGAAACCGTGCATCTGGACTCCGCGCCGTTGCAATTGGCGCAAAATGTCAACAGCCGGCGGCTGGTCGTCTCATTTGGCGACATGAGCGTATTGGACATATTCGATAAAAACACCTTTGCCGGCGATTTGCGCCAGCAATATTTTAATATGTCGTTTATGGCGAACGCCGCCTACGATTTTGCCGCCGACTCCAGGGGATACACGGTGGGATTGGCCGGCGAACTGTATTTCGACAACTGGGCGTTACGCTTCGGGCGCTTTCTGCCGCCGAAAGATCCGAACGGTTTGAACATCAATTTCCGCGCCTTTAAATTTTATGGCGACCAGGTTGAAATAGAACGCAAACACAAACTGCTCCAGCAACCGGGCGTTATCAGAATTTTGGGTTTTCACAACCACGAATTTACCGGCAGTTTTAGCGGCGCGATCGCGGCTTATGAAGCCGACCACAACAAAAACGCCGCCTCTTGCCCAGGCTGGAGCTACGGCTCGAACAACCCGAACGCACCCGATGTCTGCTGGTCGCGCAAAGCGGACGACAAATACGGTATCGGCGTTAATATGGAGCAAAACCTCGGCAACGATATCGGCGCATTTTTCCGCGCCATGTACAACGACGGCAGAACCGAAGTCTACAACTACACGTCCACCGACCGCTCGCTGTCGATCGGTACGGTTTTTCACGGCCGGCTTTGGAGCCGGCACAAGGACGCCTTAGGGCTGGGGCTGGCGCAAAACATGCTTTCGTCCATGCATGTTAAATATTTGCAAATGGGCGGCGTCGACCAGTTCATCGGCGACGGCAACATCCGTTACCGCCCGGAACAAGTCGTGGATGTTTATTATAAATACCATTTAATTAGTTCGTTGTGGGCGACAGCCGATTACCAGATCATCAACAACCCCGGCTACAACGCCGACCGGGGGCCGGTTAATGTGTTCGGGTTGCGGTTTCATATGGAATTTTAGGTTAATCCGGCATTGAGAGTTATCTGTAATGAAATCGGCAAGCCAAATTGTAAATAACGCCGCCTTCAGGCAGGTAAACTAAAAGGTGTTCGCCGGTAACATGCGTTTCAGTCCATGCCAATGTTACGGTTTTAGCCTCCCGCTTATTCTTGCTCTTCTTGTTTATCATGGCGCATCTAATTATGGGATTGCGCTGCATCTTGGGCTTCCTTGAGGCCATGGCCTCAATACTCCAACTTCCACAATTTTTGCACATTTGCTGCCATTTATTTACGTTTTTCTTCGTTAGTCTAACTCCGAACGTTAGAGAGAACTTTTTGGTTTATTTTAATCGAGCATAGTCATGAAACCATCAAATTTGAAAGTAATATTGGGCGTAGCGCTCATTAGCGGTTGTCAGTTGATCTGGGCGCAAGAACCGCCGGCTGGACCGGGTCCAGTACCTGGGCCCGGCGGCGGACAAAACCCCGGCGAACACCATTGGACGCCGCCGCCCGAGGCTTATACAGCCTGCGAAGGCAAAGAAGCGGGCGCCGCGGCAAGTTTTGTCAACCGTCGGGGCGACACGGTAAACGGGGCTTGCCAAGCCGATAAAGATGGTAAATTAGTGGTTAGACGCGAACATCCGAAAAATTAAAGATGGATGCTTACCTTCTAGTCTATGGCGGGTTAGATGTGCGGGCGCACATCTAACCCGCCCTACGTAACTTTTTCAAAGGGGGAGGCGGATGCCTAATATTGATTTTTTTCTAAAATCTCGCCTTTTTCGGTAACGGAAACTTTCCAGTTGACATTACTTGCCTGAAGATAAATTTCGTATTCTTCACCGGCGCCGTTGGGATTGGCTATCATTTCGGCTTTATCCACGCGATACCCGGCAAAGTTTTCCTCCAATGCCGTTTTAACGGCAGCGGGCGCTTCGCCTAAGCTTAAGTCTTCCACCAATAGTTCATTAGTGAACAAATGCCCGTCTTCTCTAAAAAGCTCCAGAATAGGATCGTTGTTGCCTTCTTCTTTAAAACTGACTTCCAATAAATGTCTTTTGAAATGTATCTCGTGGCTGGCTTGCATATCTATTGCTTTTGGATGTCTTTTTAAAATATCGGCTTTTACTTTTTCCGGGATATTGACCGGCGCCGTTTCCGCTTTAACATTGGCGGCGGAGAGCGTAAATAGTATTAAGACCAGCATATTGTTAATTTGTCGACGCATTTTTTCGATGTCCTCTGATTACTTTATTAATGTAAAACGGGCTGCCATGCCGCCGCCCGGCTTTGCGCCTTGGCTACCTGCTGGTCGGTTAAATCCTCTTCCAGTTTATCCAGCAAATCGTGGGCGTTCGGTACGCGTTGCGCGGAAGCAAGGGCTATCCATACATAGGCTTCTTCCTCATTTTTTTCAACCCCCGTACCTTCATAATAACATAGGCCAAGATGGTATTGAGCCAAAGGGTCGCCTTGTTCCGCCGATTGGGTAAACCAGTGCACGGCTTGGCGGGGATCAGGCGTTTGCCCCTCGCCGCGCAAATACATTAAGCCTAAATTGAGCTGAGCCGTGGGATGACCCTTATCAGCAGCCAGTTGAAACCATTTGGCGGCTTTTTCGTAGTTTCTGGTAAGACCGTCGCCGTCCGCGTACATTAAACCCAGGGTAAATTGCGCAGGCGCGTCGCCGCGGTCGGCGGCTTTCTGAAACCATTTGGCCGCTTCTTTTAAATTTAACGGCATACCCTCTCCATGAGCAAACATTAAACCCAGGTTATATTCCGCCAGCGGATTGCCCTGGTCCGCGGCGGCTTTAAACCATTTCTCGGCCAAGCGAAAATCCTTGGGCACGCCGTTGCCTTCGGCGTATTTTGTCCCCAGATCGGTTTGCGCAACCGCCTCGCCTTGTTCGGCGCGGCGGATCAAGTCGTCGACTTTTTCCGCCCATAGCAGCGGCGTATATATTAGACAAATGACCGATAGCGCTTTGATTAATTTCGTTTGCATCTTTTTTACCTGCTTAAATAGTTAAGATCATCGGCGGCCAAAACCGTGTTCGCGTTCTTCGCGCCCACGCGATTCGCGTTCATGTTCTCTGTAACCGCCGTAACTTCTTGCTTCCATACCTTGCTGCATCATAGGGCGCTGCATCGCGGAATAACCGCCTGCGTATGCCATGGACGGCATCGGGCGCGGCATCACGGAATAGCCGCCTCCATAAGCCATGCCCGGCATCGAGCCCGGCATGCCATAGGGCGAGGCGTAAGACTGCTGATAGGGTCTGCCGCCATAATCTACGCAACCGCTTAATGAGCTCAAAAATATAACGGCGGCTATTGATCGAAAAGCAAGGGGAAGCATGAAGTTATCCTATATTTTAGTTATCCGGGCAAATATAAAGCTTATCAGAAATGCAGCAGAGAATGTATTTCGTACCCGT
Organism: Methylomonas sp.; assembly: GCA_050015235.1. Classification (GTDB taxonomy): domain Bacteria; phylum Pseudomonadota; class Gammaproteobacteria; order Methylococcales; family Methylomonadaceae; genus Methylomonas. The sequence goes on from JBEKBU010000016.1 coordinate 11,703, forward strand.
TTAATTTTTCCCGGCCATTTAAAAAATCCAATTCGACGACAAAAGCGCAGGCTACGACAGTCGCGCCCAGTTTTTCGATTAATTCGCAACTGGCTTTGGCCGTGCCGCCGGTAGCCAACAAATCATCGACCAGCAGCACTTTATCGCCTTTGTCGACGGCGTCTATATGGATTTCCAGGGCGGCCGATCCGTATTCCAAGTCGTAGGACACGCTTTGCACGTCATACGGCAATTTACCCGGTTTTCGCAACGGTATAAAAGGAATACGCAGTTCCCAGGCCACCAGAGCGCCAAAGATAAAGCCGCGCGCCTCCATGCCGGCGATTGCGGTAATGTCGCGCCCCAGAAACGGATAAAGCAATTGATGGATGGCGAGACGGCAAGCGGCGGGATCTTTTACCAGCGGCGTAATATCTTTAAAAACTATGCCCGGCTTGGGAAAATCGGGTATATCGCGGATTTTTTCTCTTAATCTATGCATAAATTAGTGCGTGCGTTCGATAATGTACAAGGAAATTTCCCTCAGCAAGTCGGCTTCGTTACCGAAACAGCTGAGGCTTGTAACAGCCAGTTCGTGCAATTCCAAGGCTTTTTGCTTGGCGCCGGCCAAGCCGAGTAACGCCGGGTACGTGGGTTTGTCGTGATCGCCATCTTTGCCCTGCGTTTTGCCCAGTGTTTCGGTATCGCTTTCCACGTCCAGGATATCGTCTTTGACTTGAAAGGACAAACCGATGCATTTGGCGTACGAATCCAGATGCTTGCCGATCGCCGGGTCTAAACCGGCTTGACAATAGGCGGCCAGATTGACGCTGGCGCGGATCAGCGCGCCGGTTTTATGAATATGCATATTTTCCAGTTCCGGCAGCGTTAGTTCGGTTCCGACGGAATCCAGATCGATAGCCTGGCCGCCGACCATGCCTTGGGCGCCGCAGGCCTTGGCCAATGTTTCGATCATTTTTAAGCGGGTAGCGCTGTCTGCGCCTATGCCGGAATCGGCGCCAAGCACTTCAAAAGCCAGCGCCTGTAACGCATCGCCGGCGAGTATCGCCGTGGCTTCATCGAATGCTTTATGGCAGGTGGGTTTGCCGCGGCGCAGATCGTCGTCATCCATGGCGGGTAAATCGTCGTGTATCAGAGAATAGACATGAATAAACTCTACGGCGCAGGCAATGGCGTCCAACTTGGATTCTTCCATACCTAAAGCCTGGCCGGTTGCGTAGCATAATATCGGGCGGGTGCGTTTACCGCCTCCCAAGACACTGTAACGCATGGCTTGATGCAGCTTTTGCGGCAATCTGTGCGGGTCGGGCAAGCGCGCGTCCAGCGCGAGCTCGACCCGTTCCTGGCAGGCGGTAAAATAGGCTTTAAGAATATTACTCATCGTTAAATGGCTCCGAAGTGTGTTGGCCGTTTTTTTCTAATAGAATTTGGACTTTTTGTTCCGCGTCTTGAAGGGCTTGCTGGCAAGTGCGGGTTAAATGAATGCCTCGCTCGAAAGCTTTCAAGGATTCGTCCAGCGAAATATCGCCTTGCTCCATTTGCTCGACTAGCTTTTCGAGTTCTTTCATAGCGTCTTCAAATTGCGAGGGACTTTTTTTTCTGGACATGGCGGGGGCGCTGAAAATGTTTAAGATAAGCGGGCGGCTATTTTGGAAATACCGACCGCCGCGCGCAGGGTTTGCATAAACGGCGCGCTGATGGCGCGGGCTTTTTCAGCGCCTTCCTGTAATTCCCTTTCTATATGTTCGGGCGCCTCCAATAAGGCTTCATAACGTTCGCGCGCCGGCGCGACTTCCAGATTTATTTTTTCAAATAACAGCTGTTTCATTTCGCCCCAGCCTATGCCTTCCGCATAGCGCACCCGGATTGCGTCGATTTCGTGCTTGTCGGCAAAAGCCTGATAGACGCCGAATAAGGTACAGCCTTCCGGATCTTTGGGTTGGCCGGGCTCCAAGGAATTGGTTTTGATTTTATTGATGAGTTTGCGGAGTTGTTTCTCGGGTTCGAATAACGGAATCGTATTATTGTAGCTTTTACTCATTTTACGCCCGTCGAGTCCGAGCAAGGTCGCGGCGTTATCGTCCAGCTCGGCTTCCGGCAACACGAAATGCTCGCCGTAAATATGGTTAAACCGGCTGGCGATGTCGCGCGCCATTTCGATGTGTTGAATCTGATCCTTGCCTACCGGCACTTTATTGGCGTTAAACATTAAAATATCGGCGGCCATCAATATCGGGTAACTGAATAATCCCATGGTAACCCCTTTGTCTGGATCGCCGCCTTCGGTTTCTTCGTTTTCCGCCGCGGCCGCTTTGTAGGCATGGGCGCGGTTCATCAAGCCTTTGGCGGTAACCGTCGTCAATATCCAGGTAAGCTCGAGTATTTCCGGTATATCGGATTGCCGGTAGAACACCGCGTTGGCTGTATCCAAGCCTAAAGCCAGCCAGGTGGCGGCGATTTCCAGGCTGGATTGCCTGACGCGCTCCGGCTCATGGCATTTAATCAACGCATGATAATCGGCCAGAAAATAAAACGGCCTGACGTTTTTGTTTTTGCTGGCGTTTATGGCGGGTCGTATGGCGCCGGCATAATTTCCTAAATGCGGAGTACCGGTGGTGGTAATGCCGGTAAGAACGATAGTATTATTCATGTAGATAGTTCAAAGTTCTGAATACAGAGGTGCAAAAGTGCGGATATTCTACAGCAGACGCAAATGCTACGGGAAATTCAAACCGCAACATCGTTTTATCCGCCTAATAGAGATCCACCGGATCCACGTCTAAAGACCAATGCACGGTTTTCGCTTCCGGTAATTCGGCAATGGCGGGCAACACCTTATCCAGCAATCCGTGCAAGTTCCGCCGATTCGAGCTTTGTAACAAGAGTTGAAAGCGGAATTGTCCGGCCCGCTTCAGCATCGGCGCGGCGACCGGGCCTAAAACGCTGGTCTGGCCGTTATTATACCGGTTAAGAAGCTCGCCCAACGCATTTAGAAATAATTGCGGCGCCTGGATAGCGCTTGCCCGGACGCGGAACAAGGCTTGATAACTAAAAGGGGGTAACATTGCCTGGCGGCGCTCCCGCAATTCGGTTTGCGCAAATGCCCGGTAACCTTCGTTGAGAAGGGTCTGCAACAACGGATGCCGCGGTTGCCGGGTTTGCAGAATAACCCGGCCCGGCTTATCCGCGCGCCCGGCGCGGCCGGCGACTTGTAAAATCATTTGCGCTAGTTTTTCGCCGGCCCGGTAATCAATGCTGAACAAACCGCTGTCGATATCCAGGATTGCCGCCAGCGTAACGTTGGGGAAATGGTGGCCTTTAGCCAGCAATTGCGTGCCGAGTATAATTTCCGCCTTGCCGCTATTGATTTGATCCAGGTATTTTTCCAGCATGCCTTTGCGTTGCGTCGTGTCTTTATCCAGACGCACCAGATGGTTTTCGGCAAACAAGCCGGTCAGTATCTGCTCTATCCGTTCGGTGCCCATGCCGACTGCCTGCAACTCCCCGGTTTTGCAAGCCGGGCAGCGCCGGCTTAAAGCTTGTTCGGCATTGCAGTGGTGGCAGCGTAATAAATTCTCGGCGGCATGAATGACTAAATTGGCGTCGCAACGCCGGCAACGGGATACCTGGCCGCAGCCGTGGCATATCTGCACTGGCGCAAATCCGCGCCGGTTTAAAAACAGCAAAACTTGCTGGCCTTGCGCCAAGGTATGCCGCATGGCGTCAATCAGGGGCGCGGATAAACCGCCCTGTATATTTTTGTTCCGGATATCCAGTAGTTGAAAATCCGGTTTAACGGCATTACCGGCCCGATTCGGCAAAACCAGCAATTGATAGCGTCCGCGCTCCACATTAAACAAACTTTCCAGGGACGGCGTCGCGCTGCCCAATATCACCGGCACGTTAAGGTTTTTAGCGCGGGCGATGGCCACATCACGGGCGGAAAAACGGAAGCCTTCCTGCTGTTTAAATGAGTTGTCATGCTCCTCGTCCAGAATAATCAAGCCCGGTTTGTTCAGCGGCGTAAATAAAGCCGAGCGCGTTCCGAGCATGATATGCGCATGGCCTTGCTGCATGTTAAGCCAGGCGTTCAAGCGTTGTTTATCGGTTAACTTGGAATGGTAGGTAACGATTTTGACCGAAAAACGCCGGCGAAAGCGCTCTTCCAGCTGTGGCGTTAAGGTAATTTCAGGCAACAGCACCAAAATCTGTAAGCCTTGCGCTAAAAAAGCGCTCATCGCTTGCATATAGACTTCGGTTTTGCCGCTGCCGGTAACGCCTTCCAGCAATGATACAGAAAAACGCCCTAAGCTGGCGATAATGGCGTCGATAGCGGCTTGTTGTTCCGGATTGGCGGCTAAAACCGCTTCCTTGTCAAAATTCGCGTTGCATAAAGGCGGGGCGTTATGTAGCGTCAACAAGCCTTTCGCCAATAGAATTTTTAACACGGGCTTTTGATTGCTCAATTCAGCGGCGCCGATAGCGCCGGGCCGACTATGAAACAATGCCAGCACGGATTGTTGTTTGGGCGCCCGTTTCAAGTCCGCCGGATCGGTTTCCCGGCCTAATGGCGTCAGCGCATAACTGGTTTCCCGCTCCAAAACCGCCGGCTTGCCTTGTCTGAGCAATACAGGAAAAGCGCTGAACAAAACTTCGCCCAGCGCATGATGATAGTAACGGCTTGCCCAATGCAACAGTTGTAGATCCCGCGCCGAAAGCAACGGCTCGCCGTCCAGCACCGTTTCTATGCGCTTCAGTTTATCGAGGGCGCAGCTGGTATGGCGGCAAATTTCTATGATGACGCCGGTCTTAAGCGTTTTACCAAAGGGCGCTAATACCCTTAAACCAGGTTTTAAATCGTCCCGGGGATAGTTTTCCGGCGCCAGATAATCAAAAATCTTGTTAAGCGGAACGGCAACAGCTACCTGAATGATGAAGGCCCCAAACGATTCACATTTAACCATGTCTTGTGATGTTATTTTGAAGTAGCCGGACTAAGTCGTTGCGACTGTTTATAAATCTTGAGTTACCCACAAATTCTGTGGATAACTCTGTGGATAGTCTATGCTCAACCGTTCTTAATAGCGGTTTTTATTACGATTTTGTTAAATTGTTCAAATTTTGCGCTATTCAATATTTTTTATACAATCAATAGTTTACATGAAGTATCGCTGAACTTGGATTCAAAGTTCAATCAAAACCAGGCTATCAGACCGTATAAACTGACATGTGCATAATTGGTAAAACTCATTACCAATTCTTGTTAGAGCTGTAAGTATTGAAATATTGTAAAAATGCAAAACCGGCCAATCCCAGAAACGCCATCAAAGTCCATTCCGGTATGCTTAAACCCAGCATAGTCCAATCCACTTTGGCGCATTCGCCGGTGCCGGTCAACATAAGTTTAACGGTATCTGTCAATGGCAAATATTTTAGCGCATAGTCTAGGCCTGGACTGCATTCGGGAACTTCATCAGGCGGTAAGTGCTGTATCCAGATATGGCGGGCAGAGATACACGCGCCGCCTATGGCTGTCAGACTTGTCAGTATGGCGTATATTTTCCGCCCCTGATTATGTACCGCGGCCAGTAAAAAAAACAAACCGGTCGCCAAAATGGCCAGGCGCTGCGATATGCACAACGGACAGGGCTCCAGTCCTAGGATAAATTGCATATAAGCGCCGACCAAAAGAAGCGCGACGCAACCGCAAAAACCTAAAATGAACGCAATGCGCGGACTAAATTTTACAAAATTCATTTTCAACATCTTTTTTGAAAGTTTTAATTTCCCGTGAAGGTCCTAAAATCACCAGAATATCGCCAACATTTAACCGGCGGTCGAAATCTTCAACAACAAAATTCAATTCATCGCTGATCTGCTTATTGACGACACCGATCAAAATCAAATTGTAATGCTGGCTTAAATCCAACTGACTGGCGTAACTGTTGACCAGATAACTATTTTCGGGCACCTCGACCTCGGCTAGATTCAAGTCATGCCTGCCGAATACGGTATGATCGAAAATATTGGTAATGTCCGGTTTTTTCAAAATATCGAAAATCTTGCGCCCGCATATTTCATAGGGATCGATTATTTTATTGGCGCCGGCGGCCAAAAGTTTTTCCGCTGATTCCGGGCTATCGACGATGGCGATGATATTAAGTTCCTTATCCAGGGCTCTGGCGGATAGGGTAAGAAATACGTTATCGGAATCCTGCTCGAAAAAACACAGCAAGGTATCGATAAACGAGCCTATACCGACCGATTTCAGATCCTCGTCGCTACGGAAATCAATGATCGCGATTTCCAGGCCGTTTTCGCGCGCCAGGGCAATTTGTATGGGGTCATGATCGATAATGGTAATTGTATATAAATTTTTATCCAGACGACTGATAGCTTCATAAGATAAACGGTTAAAACCGAATACCGCAACCTGTTTCATATCGTTTTCCCTCTTAACAAGCGATATTTCTCCACTTGATCGCGAAAATGATCGATACTAAGTTTTCTACCGAACACGACCAAAATATCTTCATGGCGTAAAATAAACTCCGGTTCCGGATTAAAATAAAAATGCTGCTGCTTAACCTTGTATTTGTTTCTGTGCTTTAGATGGACGGGATTTGTACTGATAACGCCTAATAAAGTTAATTTTTTTTGCGCCAACCCCAGTTCCGATATCTGTTTATCTTCCAGCGAGCCGCCTTTAATGATAAGGATAGTCTCCATGACTATTTCGGATTGATTCTGCATTATGCCGGCAATCGCCTCGAAAGCCACGGGCTGGCCCAAGAATTCAGCTACCAATAAACCGGCAATCTCGAAAGGCCTAATCACATGGTCGGCGCCGGCCTGATAAAGTTTATTATAATTTTCATGACGGTTTGCCCGGGATATTATGCGTATATTTTTATTTAAATGCCGGCTGGATAAGGTAACGTAAACATTGGTGACATCGTCGCCGGTAATACACAGTACCGCTGTCGCGCCCCGGCAAATGCCGGCGGACAAAAGCACCTCGTTTTTGCTGGCGTCGTTTTGAATCACCAAATATTTATTTTTTCTCGCCCATTCGACATTTTGGTCCTTTTTATCGATGATGACGAAATCTTTTTTATCGTTTCTCAACTGTTTGGCTATTTCCTGACCAACCCGGCCATAACCGCAAATAATAATAAACTCCTTATAACTTTCGAGTTCGGCGTAGGTTTTATTCTCGCGTAACGTCGATAATTTTTCGTTAAACGCCGCAATTAAAATGGAAGTGAAAAATGATAGTACGCCAAGACTGGTAAGAATCAGCATAATCGTGACCAACCGTCCGCCTGTCGTATGCGGTACAATGTCGCCATAGCCTACCGTAGCCATTGTGACGATAGACCAGTAGACAGCGTCAAACAAGTTCTTGACTTGGCTGTCCGGCTTTGGGTATTCAAAAATAAATATTGATACGCTGGCGATAAACACCAATAGGCAGGTGAATATCATTAAAGTAAACAATTCAAAGCGTTTACCAGCCAATATATCGGAAAAAAGTTTGACGCTATTTGAATATCTGAATAATTTAAACAACCTGAATATTAAAAAAACGCGTAAAATACCCAGTGGTTGGTAGCTGGGTAGAATGGCAAGCACATCGATAATAGCAAAAGGTGAGAATATATATTCGATCTTTTTACTGACGGATTTTTTAATTACCTTAAGCAGGCTGAATTTTATATTCAAATATAATGCTTTTTCGTGTTCTTCCAATACAATAATATGCGTATCCGAATAAACCCATAACCTGATAATATATTCGCAAACCAATATTATTAGAATTATATTTTCAAGATATACGCCTATAGCTCCTGTTTCATGCTCAACATCATATAATAAAAACAGGATGCTTAATACGATAAGGCTCATCATCGATTTGTCAAATAATCGACCAAGCGCGCCGCCGGACTGTTCGAGCATTTTATAAAAAAAAGCTTTCTGTTTGTTATAAGCCACAGAAGACTTTAAATAATAAGCAAAATAAATTATGAATTTGGACAGCATGTTACGATGATGACATATAAATTTTTGCAGCCGAGTAGCTGACTCTATCTTAAAATTCGCTGAATAGTTACTATTTTTTAAATTCAATTACTTTGCTGGGGGGGCTTAAATTAATTTCATCGATGCTGCAACACGCGCCGGCATGCAAAATATATTTGACCGCCTCGGCCACGTCATCCGCCTGCAAGGCCTGCGCGGACTCCCGGCCCGGCGCAAATGCCAGCGTTTCGAAAAAAGCCGTATCGACCATGCCGGGATTTATCAACGACACCCGCACTCCGCTTTTACCGCATTCGTCGCGTAACGCCTGGGTAAACCCCCGCAGAGCGAATTTGCTGGCGCAGTATATGCTGCCTTGCCGGCTGCCTTTTAACGCGGCTTCCGAGCCTATATATATTAAATTGGAAAATGATTTTTGTTTTAATTTCGGCAATAGCGCCCGCGTCAGGAAAGCCGGTCCAGTAAAATTAACCGTCAGCAAATTTTCGATTTGCTGAAAAGAAAATTGTTCCAAATTGGCGAACCGGCCGTAGCCGGCCGCAAACACCACCGCATCCAGCTCCGGCTCGTCTAGCTCCAATTTTTTAGCAAATGCCGGAATATCCGCCAGTTTGGAAAAATCCAGGCTCAGCCAGCTAAAATGGCGGTGTAAACGATTAAAGCGCTGGATATCCCGGCTGAGGCCGATCACGCGATGGCCATCCGCCAGCAACAGCCTGGCTACCGCCCGGCCGATACCGGAGCTGGCGCCGCTGACCAGTATGGTTCTTTTTAAATCTGGCACGGGAAATATTTGGTTTCCGGTATATATTCCAGCAACATGGCTTGGCAATCATGCATCATGGTTTGCTCCAGTTCGGTACGGTAAGATACCATGCTGCGGGTCGATTGCATGGGGCTGGCGTATAATTTTGCATCCGGATATAACTTATAAATTTTTTTGAAAAAGGCTTCCGGTAATCTAAACACCCCCAAACTGACGGAATGGATAGCTTCGGCGTCGAGCGCCGCGAAAGCCAGGGCAAAAAGTTCTTGATAGATTTGCCGGTAATCGGCCTGATAGATCAACGGATCAAAACGCAAACCGATACTCCAGCCTTGCCGCTGCAATTTTACCGCCGCTTCGATGCGCTTGACGGTTGTAGGCGCTCTAGCTTCAACTTTACCGGCGATCGCTTCCGGAGACAGGCTAAATGCTATCACGCATTTCGGCTGCGGCGGCCGTTGTAATAGCTTGCGTATTTGCGTGCTCTTGGTGCGCAATTCCAGCCAGGCGTTCGGCAATTCGGCAAAAACCGGTAAAAATTGCTCGGCAAATCCGGTCAGAGGCTCCAACGCCAAACTATCGCAATCGTAGCCGGAGAAAAAATACTGCTCCCGATCCGGATTTTGCTGGCAAATTTGCCGGATTTGCCGCTGGAAATCTTCGTAATTGACAAACACCACATAATTCGCGGATTGATACATGCCTTGCAAAAAACAATACCGGCAATCGTACAGACAATTCAGCATATGCGAAAAATAATAATTATGCTGCCCGCCTATCCCATAGCCTAGCGGCGCTGGCAGTACGAATTTTTGAAATTTTTCAGCCAAAATTAGAGCGGGCTTCTGTTTTTGTAACCGAAAATTTTGTGCTTTGGGATTAAAAACCTCGCCATAACGTTCACAATGGATTACGCGCGCGCTCGGCAACTGTTGTTGTATTTGCCGGACTCTCGGATGCTGCCGGACGGCCGATTCAATATAAAGCGTGTCTATCATATCTGGGCTAAATTAAAATACCTGGGGTTCCGGCGCCAAAAGCCGGGTAACTGACTCTAAACTTCACGTTTTAAATAGTTATTCTGTTTCTATATTTAGGTTACTGATAAAATTTCAAATTTTTAAACCCGCTTAAATTTCATGCGTATCATCAGAGGTCTGACTCATCTTGAACCCTTCCGCACCGGCTGCCTGCTAACCATAGGCAATTTCGACGGTTTACATCTGGGACATCGCCTGGTAATAGAAAAATTGGCCCAATATAGCAGACGGCTAAACCTGCCTAGCGTGGCGATGGTGTTTGAACCGCAACCGTTGGAATATTTCCTCGGCGATCATGCGCCGTCCAGACTAACCCGTTTACGGGAAAAAGCCCTCCATTTCGCCAAGCTGCCTATCGATTACCTGCTGGTCATGCCGTTTAATCGATGGTTGGCGGATTATGACGCCGAACAATTTATCGCCGACATATTAATCGAACGGTTACATGTTAAACATCTGGTGGTAGGGGATGATTTTCATTTCGGCAAGGCTAGGCGCGGTAATTTTACACTATTGCAAAGCAAGGGGCGGGATAACGGTTTCCTTGTTGAAAACACAGACTCATTTGAGCTATCCGGACTTAGGATCAGCAGCACGCTGATACGCGACGCTTTACTGGAAGGCCGGCTCGACGAGGCGCGCATCATGCTGGGACGGGATTATTCGGTATGCGGACGCGTCGCGCACGGCGATAAACGCGGCAGAGAATTGGGTTTTCCGACCGCTAATGTCGAGATGTTCAGGAAAAACGCGCCGATTGCCGGGGTATTCGCCGTGGTTTTATCGGGACTGGACGGCAACGAATATCAAGGGATTGCCAATGTTGGCGTCCGCCCCACGGTAGACGGCTCAAAAACATTGCTGGACACGCATTTGTTCAATTTCAATGCCGATATCTATGGACGTTATGTTGAGGTGCATTTTAAGCAAAAAATTAGGGACGAATTGAAATTCCCGACGTTGACCGCGCTGCAAAATCAAATACGCGACGATGTTTTAAGCTGTAAACAGATTTTTGCCCGTTTAAAATAATATCGCTATTCTGCGAATTTTAAGATAGCTTTAGCTACCCGGCTTTTGAAGGTTAGCCGCTTGGCGAATAGTTACAATATGATCATCGCGGCTACTATTGCGTCTTAAGAATTTAAATCGGCGCTTATTTTACCGCCCGGATCAGTTTAATCATGTCGCTGCTGGCCGGGTCGACGAACACTTTTTGGAAAGGGCAGGCCTGAACGTTTTTTAGGGTTTGCCGATTGATATTGGCCCCAAACAGACGCACTACCAAAGGATTTAAAGCCTGCATTATTTTGGCGGCGGTTTTATTGCTGCTCAAGACATGCTCCAGCAATAATAACTGGCCGCCAGGCTTTAAAACCCGGTGCAGCTCTTTTAATCCCTTGCGTGGTTGCGGTACCGAACAAAATACAAAGCTGCCGATAACCGTATCGAAACTGTTATCGGCATAACAAATGGATTGTATATCCATAAGCTCCAGATCTACGCTAAGCTGCCGCCTGTCGCGTTTCTTTTTGGCCTGCTCCAGCATTTTCGGACTAAAGTCTATGCCGGTTATATTAGCCGCTTGCGGATAGAATCCGAAATTTTTGCCGGTGCCGACGCCGACTTCCAATATATGCGAACCGCTGACCTGCGCCCACAGTTTTTTGCGGTAGCGGCGAAACAGCAAACCCTCGATAAAACCTTCCAGACTATCAAACCACGGCGCTAACCTATCGTAGCGCCGGCGGATTGTATCGTCCACATCGTACATGCGGTTCTATCAGTTTAACTGCTGAATGCCGTCCAGAAACCATTTAGGCTGCTGGCTGTTGATGGGTTTAATAAAGTGCCAGACTTCTTTAACCTGCTCGGCTTCCGCGCCGTTTTCACGCAACAGCGCGTCGAATAAAACAGTGGCTTCAAGATCCGAGCCGGCTTCGCGTATTTCCAGCAATTCAGGTTGGACTTTCAATACCTCGGTTTTATTATTCGCGGCGCTCGCCCGCATTTGATCCTGAATTTCAGCAAACACTTTATCGGTGGTCAAACCGCGAATAGAGGCGAGATCATGCTGATCCCAGGCCTCTTGCAGATGCCGGTACGCCCGCTCCGCACCGACTAAAAAGCTTTGCTGGTCAAATCCGGCGGGTGGATTGACCGGCGTTGAATTTCGGCCTTTAGACAAAATATCGGTATCAAAACCGCGCGCCGAAGACGGCTGCTGTTCAAAAGAACTGCTAGCGTCGGCATAGCTGTTTCGGGCGTATCCGCTGGTTAGAGGCTGATTTTGCCGTTTTCCGGCGGTGAATAAACGGTAAAGCAGATAAGCTAGGCCGGCGAAAAGCAACATATCCATGAAGTTGATATGTTCAAAGGCGCCGCCGAAAAACAATGAACCTAATAGTCCGCCCAAAGCTAAACCGCCCAACATGCCCATCAGACCGCCCCGGTTAGATAAGCCCTGCCGTGCGGCCTGATTTTGCGCGGCCGCCTGTTGCTGTACGGGAGAGCGTAAAGGCTGTGCGAATGAATTCGGACTGGCGGAGCCTTGAAAAGGCTGGCTGTAGCTAGGTTTGCTTCCAAACGATCCGCCGCCGCCGAAGCGCTTGGCTTCCGCTTCGTGGATGCCGGCGAACAGCAGAGCCATGGCAATCAATAAACTTAAACAAATATGGGTTTTTTTCTTCATACAAATACCTTAAAAAAAGGAAAAATCAACGGATTTTCAAACTTCAATGATTATTATCGATTAGAATACCGTTTCAATAACCGGTATACAACTTAATACTTAAAATTTTACTAAAATTTAATAAACCGTCGGACATTCGTACGCTTCAAATGGTTGCATTATTACGACAATTTCTAGTTTTGCTATTAGTGATGCTTCAATACGCTTCGCCATTGGTGCATGCGCACACCGGCGGGAGCGGTTCGGAAATCGGCCTGCATTTGTATGAATTCGAATCTTTACCTGCGGTGGCGGATCAACTGACGCTGACGGACGTCAAACAGGCGTTGAATAACGAAAGCTGCATTTTCTATGTCGGCTCGGCTATCAAACCGAAGCTTGATGAACGGCCGGGTTCGTATAGTATAAATAATTGTCCGCAAAACCCGCCCGCGGCTTATGTAGTAAAAAACATCGATTTTTCTCCCCTATCCTTTGCCTCCACGCTAACCAAACCGGTTCTTTGTAGCCATACTTGCCGCGCTCCGCCGTACTGAATCGGAGGCGTTAAATTGTCCGCTGGACATTTTATCCGCTTTTCGATTGAGCATATTTTCGTTATCCATTAATGCTTGTAAGCTTAACGGATAACGCTTCGTTTATTGATTTTGGAGTGGAATATGACTGTGTTCCGGCATATCAATTATGCCTTATCGGTATTTATTTTACTGAAAGCGGATGCGTGCTTCGCGGATGCATACGATCAAGATCTTGAGCATGCATTGCAGGAATCGGCTAAATCCGAAAGCCGGTCTCTCGAACATGTCGATCCAATTGAAATCGATTCGGCCTTAACATTGCCGCGGCTAATCGAATTGACGCTGGAGAATTATCCTGAACGTCTTATCAACGAGGCGCTGGCTGCCGAAGCGGAAGCCTTGCATGTGCGCAGCTCTGGCTGGATGGCCGGTTCGACCCAATTGGCGGTTGCTTATAATGACGATAAATTTACCGGCAATCGCGGCTATAGTCAAACGGAAGCCGAACTGGAATTTACGCCCTGGGATTGGGGACAACATGATGCGGCTGAAAATATCGCCAAACAGGCGCTCGCTTCTGTTGAAAAACAATCGGCGGCCCTAAAGCTAGAGGTAGCGCGTCAAGTGCGCGAAGCCTTGTGGGATATGGCTTTGGCGGAGATCCGTCTGCAACAGGCCAAATATACGCTCGATATTTCCGCCAAATTGCAGGATAAGGTCAAAAAGCGGGTTGAGCTCGGTGATCTGGCGCGCGCCGATTTGTTACTGGCGGAAAGCGAACATTTGCAAAACCGCTCTTATTATCTACAGGCCGAGGCTGAAATGATGCACAGCCGGAAAAATTATACCAATCTGACCCGCACCACGCATATTCCGGTCAATTACCGGGAAACGCTCAGCTCCATTGATACGATACAACCCAATCATCCGCTGCTGGAAGCAATCAACGCCATCATCGACCGCAAACAGGCCACCATACAGTGGGCAAAAAGTACGGACACTATTAATCAGCCGAAATTGAATTTGGGCGCAACGGTAAACCGCGATCCGCAGGGAATCGGCAATTCGCAGATGGCGAGCATAGGCTTTATCATCCCTTTCGGGCATAGCACATATGACGCGCCGGAAATTGCCGCAGCGCATTTAGAGCTTAATCGCGCTCTATCGCAACGCGAGCATATTGTCCGCCAACTGGAAAAAAACCTGCACGAAGCCGAACATGCGCTGGAAATTTCGCGTAGCGAGATTTCCATAGGCGAGGAGCTTAGACAAATTTCGGAAATGCATCTGAAAATGACTGAATCAAGTTTTGCCGCCGGAGAAACCAATTTGTTGGATTTATTAAAAATTCAGGCGCGCACCATGCAGGCCATCCGCTCCGTTAAAGAACAGGAAGTTAAATTTCAACGCAATATTGCTTTTTATAACCAGGCGGTCGGAGTGCAGCCATGAAGAATTGCCTATTCAGCCTGTTATTGATCTACGCCCTGCCGATATCGGCAGACGACGTGCGGATAAAAATATCGCAGCAACAAATCGATAAGCTGGATATTAAAACCGGCGGCTTAAGCCGCAGCAGCCAAATTCCGCTGTTTTATGCGCCCGCGATTACCGTCCTACCCGCCAGTCACGAACGGCTGGTTAGCAGCCCGCAGCCGGGTTTAGTAGTGCAACTGTACGCCAATATCGGCGATACGGTGCAAAACAATCAAGTGTTGGCTACCTTAAACAGCCCGGAGCTGCTGAATCTGCAACGCGAGTTTTTAACCGTGGCCAGTGAATTGGCGCTATCGGAACTGGAATATAACCGGGATACCAAATTACTGCAAGAAGGCGTGATAGCCGACCGCCGCTGGCAGGAAACCCAAGCCAAACATAATAGTAAATCAGCTCAATATGATTCAGCCCGGCAGATGCTGCTTATAGCCGGCATGTCCAATGCGGAAGTCAATACCTTAGCGCAATCGCGCAAACTCAACAGTTTGCTGAATATCCACGCCCCTGCCGGCGGGGTAGTTCTCGAACGGGACGCGACTTTAGGCGCCCGCCTGGATATTCAGGCGCCTCTTTATCATATTGCCAATCTTTCGGAATTATGGCTGGAGATTAATATTCCCCAGGAACGCCTGAATGACGTCCATATCGGCGATCAGGTGCTGATAGAGAATACCGCGATTACCGCCAATATCAGCTTACTGGGGCAAAGCGTCAACCGGGAAAGTCAAACAGTCATAGCGCGAGCCGTCATACGCGGCAAACCCGCTCAACTCAGAGTCGGACAGCATGTCAATGTGCAAATTATGCAAAACAGTCAACAAGCCGGCTTTAAGGTAGTGAATACCGCTATTTCACAAAATAACGGACATAATTATATATTTGTCCGGGACGCCGAAGGTTTTCGGGTGCAGGAAATCAGCATCATCGGCAAACAGGACAATGAATCCATATTCAATGCCCCCTTAACCGGTAGCGAGCAAATCGCCGTGAAAGGGGCGGCGGCTTTAAAAGCGAATTGGCTGGGGTTAGGGAGGGAGGAATAATGTCGGCCCTGTTGCGTTTTGCGCTGATACAGCGTTTAGTGATTTTGTTGAGCATGCTGTTATTGAGCGGTGGCGGCTATTATGCTTTCAAACAAATCCCGATAGACGCTTTTCCGGAAGTATCGCCAACTCAAGTAAAGATCATCATCAAAGCGCCGGGTATGACGCCGGAAGAAGTTGAGTCCAGAATCACCGCGCCGATAGAATTAGAATTGTTGGGTATTCCGCATCAGACAATTTTACGCTCGTTGGCGAAATACGCCATTACCGATATTACCCTGGATTTTGAAGACGGCGTGGATATCTATTGGGCGCGCCAGCAAGTAGCGGAAAGGCTTAATTCGCTGTGGGGGAGCCTACCGGCGGGCGTAACCGGCGGCATAGCGCCCATGACGACGCCATTGGGGGAAATGTATATGTTCGCCATTGAGGGCGGCGATTTAAGCCTAATGCAGCGCCGAGAACTTTTGGATTGGGTGATACGCCCAAGATTACGTACCGTAAAAGGCGTTGCCGACGTTAATGCCTTGGGCGGTCTGGTGCGCAGTTTTGAAGTGATTCCGGATAACGCCAAAATGGCGGCGCGCAATATCAATACCGAACAATTAGTTAACGCCTTGCAAAACAATAACCGTAACGATGGGGCCGGACGTTTGACCGAAGGCGAGGAAACCTTGATAGTCAGAGTTGAAGGCCGCATAACAAACGAACAAGATATAAAAACCACGGTTGTCGCCCAACACAACGGCCTGCCGGTAAAAGTGGAGGATATTGCCGAAGTTAGAATCGGCGCGCTCACCCGCTACGGCGCCGTCAGCATGGATGGCGGAGGCGAAGTCGTCACGGCCGTGGTTTTAAGTCTGAGAGGGGCGAACGCCCGGCAAACCATAGAACACATAGAGGCCAAACTGGCCGAGTTGCAGCCGGCTCTGCCCGCCGGCGTTAAGATCAACGTGTTTTATAACCGCGGAATTCTGGTTGAACAGGCGGTTGATACGGTTACCAAAGCTTTGTTCGAGGCCATTGCCCTGGTAATCGTGCTGTTAATCTTGTTTTTGGGCGATTTGCGGGCGGCGCTGACGGTAGCTTTCGCGTTGCCGATGGCGGCCATGGTCACTTTTATGTTGATGCATGCATTTAAGATGTCCGCCAATTTGATGAGTCTGGGCGGTCTGGCAATTGCTATCGGCATGCTGGTGGACGGCGCGGTAGTGGTTGTGGAAAACATTATTACGCAAATGTCCGACCGGAATAAAGCGGAAAAATTACCGCGTTTGCATCTGATTTACCGGGCAACGCGCGAAGTCGCCGCTCCGGTTACATCCGGGATTTTGATTATCGTCATTGTGTTTTTACCATTGTTGAGCCTGGAAGGTTTGGAAGGAAAATTATTTAGCCCGGTCGCCATGACCATCGTTTTTGCGTTAAGCGGCTCTCTGATATTATCCATGACCGCCATCCCGGTTTTAGCGTCATTTCTGTTGAAGGAAACCGCCCATGAAGAGCCTTGGCTGCCGCGCAAACTGCTGCGGCTGTATTTACCGGTGCTGGCCTGGTGTTTGAATAATACCAAAAAAGTGTTTATCGCCACTTTTGTATTATTGATTGCCGCCTTATTGGTTTTCGGCCGGTTGGGGAGCACATTTATGCCGACTCTGGATGAAGGCGGAATTATCGTGCAGTTGGAAAAACTTCCCTCCATCAGCTTGGCTGATTCGGTGGCCTTGGACGGCCAAGTGCAAAAAAACATACTGGAACAAATTCCGGAGGTTGAAAGCGTCGTTTCCAGAGTCGGCACCGACGAGCTGGGTCTGGATCCGATGGGATTAAACGAAACCGACACATTTTTAATCTTAAAACCTAAATCGGACTGGCGTATGCATAGTAAAGCGCAATTAGTCGACGAAATACGTAAGGTCATGGCGTTTACGCCCGGTATCGCCCATGGTTTTACCCAGCCTATTGAAATGCGGGTTTCTGAAATGTTGACCGGCGTCCGCGGCGATGTGGCGATAAAGTTATTTGGGGCCGATCTGGACATACTGAATCAAAAAGGCGAACAAATAGAAG